>JAFGIF010000128.1 GCA_016929755.1 Deltaproteobacteria bacterium
AGAGTAGGGATACGGATGTTGACCACGTTAAGCCGATAGTAAATGTCTTCCCTGAATTTTCCTTCCTCAACCGTTTTGCGTAAATCACGATTTGTAGCGGCAATTACCCTGACGCTAACCATCACATCCTGCTTACCACCCAGTCGGGCAAATGATCCCTCTTGCAACACCTGGAGCAGCTTTGCCTGGATCGACAAGTCAATTTCACCGATCTCGTCCAGGAAAATAGTGCCGTTGTGCGCCAGCTCAAATTTTCCGGCTTTAGCTTTATATGCTCCGGTGAAAGCCCCACGCTCATAACCGAAAAGTTCCGATTCCAGCAAATCACGGGGAAGAGCCGCGCAATTGACCTTTACAAAGGGTCTGTCCCTCATGCTGGAACGGTAATGTAAGGCGCGGGCCACCAGTTCTTTGCCGGTACCACTTTCTCCTTCAATCAGCACACTTACGTCAGTATCTGCCACTTGTTCGATAATATCCTGTACATTTTGCATCTTGGTGCTGGTGAAGATAAACTCTCCGCGTAACTCGTCTATCCTCAATTTTTTCTTGAGGCTGGAAATCTCAGCGAGCAATTTCTTCTTTTCTATGGATTTGGATATTGCCAGATCGAGCTCTTCCTCCTCAAAAGGCTTCACCAGATAATCCGTGGCCCCGGCCTTCATTGCTTTCACTATAATATTTGTCTGCCCCAGCGCGCTCAGCATCAAAACCGGTGTGTCCGGTGAAAGCTTTCTGATCTCGTTTAACGTTTCCAAACCATCCATCTCCGGCATCAGGATATCCAGGATTACCAGAGAAATATCAGCGTTCAAGCGGAGTTCCTTGAGGGCATCCTTGCCGCCTGGGGTCGGTATAACCTCATAGCCGCTTTGTGATAGCAGTTTGACAATGTAGCCCCGAATACTGTCATCATCGTCAACAACCAGAATTCTAAGCTTTTCCGATATCATATCATAACCTATATACGGTAATTTAATCACAATACATTAATTATCTTCCCCATTCAAGGGCAGCGTTATGCTAAAATGACCTCCATCCTTGGACGGACGGACCTCCACATGCCCGCCGTGGGCGTGGATAATTTCCTTGGTTATCGCCAGCCCCAATCCAATCCCCTGCTTTGCCCGGCCACTCTTTCCCACATAGAATTCACCGAACAGCTCCTTTGCCTCTTCTGATGCAATGCCGGGCCCCTGATCCATCACGCTGATCAGGACACTCTTCTGTTTAAGAATTTTACCCAGATCACCGTGCTCTTTATAGCTCAAGCCGAATCGGATCTTAATCTCGCCTGATGGAGGAGAATGCTTGATAGCATTATCAATCAGATTATACAGAGCCTGATCAATCTTCATGGGATCCACATAAAGCGCCGGAATTCTCGCGTCTCCCTCGAATACAATGTTCACTCCGTCTTCATTCGCCTTTATCTGCATATTGTGTACAATGTTCCGGATGTGATCGCACATATTTACGGATTGTTTGTTCAGGACCAGTTTGCCGGAGTTAATCCGGGCAAAATTCAGTAGTGAATTGCTGAAATGTAAAAGCCGTTCACACTGTTTCTCGATCTCCTCGACACACTCTATCTGTTCAGAGGACAGGATATCCTTTGCATTACGTCCCAGCATTCTGGCATACCCACGAATCACTGTTAACGGAACACGGATCTCATGCGAAGCGACATGTAAAAATCGTGACTTAAGGCCCAGCAATTCTTTCTTACCGGTAATATCCCGCACCACGCCAACAAAACACAGAACATCATCGATCTTTAACCTTCCGATACTGATCTCGAGATACAGACGGCTTCCGTCTTTTTTCAGGGCCTGAATCTCCAGGTTCGGTATGAAGCTGTTACCCTTCCTGCTCCTGATGGCTCCGGCGAGTTCGTGCAGAGATTCCCTGGTTATAAAATGCCTGAAATGTTTGTTGAGGATGTCCTCGGCATCATAGCCGAGCATTTCCTGAAATTTTTGGTTGGTCAGCAGGAAACGGCCCTCTTTGACTATGTAGACAGCATCAATGGCATTCTCCACCATATCCTTATACTGATCCTTGACTCTAACGAGTTCATGCTCCTTGAATCGCTCAAGGCTGACATCTCGGATACAGACCAGAATCTGCCACAGAGGTTTCAGCGGTAACGGGGATAATTCCAACTGAAGAATTTTTCCCTGAACGCCCACATCAAGACATACATCTCCCATGTCAGGACCACATTGGTATTTTACATCAGAGTCAATCACCTTCCACAGGTTTTCACCGGTACTCAGATTGAGTAATTCAGAGGCCTTCTTGTTGATCGTCGTAATGACCCCATCAGGGTCCATGGTGAGCACCCCAATAGACATGTAATTGAAAACCTTCAAAATATTCTTGCCGAACTCCTTAAGCGCCCTGTCGTTCATGGAAAGTTCATCTTTGAGCATACGATTGATATCTTCGATATCCCTCATAACTCTGGCATTTCTCAGTGCCAGGGCTGCCGGAGGCAAAAGAAAGTGCAACAGGGACAGATCAGCCTGTGAAAAGGCATTCGGTTCGGGGTGAGACAAATTAATAACCCCCACCAGTTCGGCTTTGCCGTAAACTAGCGGCATGCTCAGCATGGAACCTATCTCTACCTTGATATCCCTATTCTGAAACAGCGGATCGCAGGAAGCATCTTTTATAATGATAGGCTCTCTGCTCGAAGCCACGATGCCCGCAATGCCTTCACCCATGGGGAATACCTGGCCCAATGACTGCTCTGAATACCTTGAAATCTGGTCGCTTGAACCCTTGGCGGCCCGAATCTCAAGGTTTGTTCGGTCCGAAGAAGGCATCATGATCGAGGCATTTTGAGCCAAGGTTTCATCCAGCACTATATCGAGAATAGCACTGGCCACTGCCTCGACATCCGGGGCGTAGGATATGGCCTGATTAATCTTCTTCAGTACTGACAATTCCTTGTCGAGCAAATCATCCATGATCTACCTCGTGGCTTCTGCGCCTATTTTCTATTGCGCTTCTTAGTCTTCTTTGCCATTTTTTTCTTGTTTCTGCTTTTCTTCAAATCAACCAAGCTCTTTTTGGGCTGCTTTGGCAAACCTTCTCCTATAAGGTCTGACATGTCCGACCCAAGACCCAATCTGCTCAGGGCCTTTTTATTGCCCTTGCCAAGGCCGCGCATGATCTTTCGCATTGTCTTGAATCTGTTAATCAATTCCACAACCTTGGCCTTTGGTTGACCGCTGCCGTGGGCTATCCGTACGGTACGACTCTCATTCAAACAGTCAGGGTCCATCCGTTCACGCTTCGTCATCGAATTTATCACAGCCTCCACCCTGACAAGTTCACGATCATCCACATTTACTCCCTGGGGTAGCCCCATTTGCCCCAGAGGCAACTTATCAAGTATATCGGCAAGCGGACCCATTTTTTTCATCATCTTGAGCTGTTTGAGAAAATCATCAAAAGTAAAGTCACCTTTCAGTATCTTCTCGGCATCCTCTTCCGCTTTCTTCTGATCAACTACCTGTTCGAAATCATTTACCAGGCCCACAACATCGCCAAAGCCAAGTATCCTGGAGGCAAGACCGTCCGGTCTGAACTCCTCCAGCCGATCCAGAGACTCTCCCATACCAAGAAACTTTACCGGTTTCTGGGTCACCTGCTTGATAGACAGTGCAGCACCACCTCGGGCATCACCGTCCAGCTTGGTAAGGATAAAGCCCGAGAGATCAAGCCTGCGATCAAACTCTTTGGCCACATGGACCGATTCCTGTCCAATCATTGCATCCACTACCAGCAACACATTCTCGGGCCTGACTACTTCCCTGATCTTTTCCAACTCAAGCATTAATGTCTCATCGACAATGGTCCTACCGGCGGTATCAAACAGTACAACGTCACAGCCTTTGAAACGGGCCGCTTCCATAGAATCCATACATATCTGGGGAGGCTCTTTCCCGGGAGCAAAAAACACTGGAATATTCAGTCGTTTCCCAAGCACCTTGAGCTGTTCTATGGCAGCCGGCCGGTACACGTCTGCTGCCACCATCATAGGCTTCTTGCCCTGCTTCTCAAGGAACCGGGCAAGTTTGGCGGTAGAGGTCGTTTTACCGCTTCCCTGCAAACCCACCATCATGATAGCCGTCACATCGCGCTTATCAAACGCAAGGGTGGTGTCGACCGGGCCCATTAATGCAGCAAGTTCATCATAACAGATTTTGACGAAGTGCTGCTGGGGCGTTACCTTGAGTTTTTTCCCAGCATGGCTGACTCGAGTCTGTACGATTTCACCCAATGCCTTGCTTTTAACATTCTCGACAAAGGTTTTAACGACATGAAATTCAACATCAGCTTCGAGCAGTGAGATTCGGATCTCTTTGACTGCCTCTTCCAGATGCTTATCCTGGATAACGGACTTGCCTTGCAGTAGGTTCTGTGCCTTTTTGAAACCATCAGATATAATTTCGAGCATGATTATTCTCCTCCATAGCCTGCCTGAATTTCATGTTATCTAATATCAGCATTATTAGTCAACAGCGCCCGTATATCTGATTTTTCCAATTAATTCGTCCTTAGTTACAAAAATCAATATCCACTTGTTTCCATTTCCTTCCAATAAGTATCGGAATCTTGGAACATTATATTAAAACTGATCAAATAAACCCATCTCGGAAATGAAATACATCCAAGAATGAGTTGCCGGCTATACCCTGCTGTAATAATGCGCAATCGATCAGGAATGGAGCGTTTCAATCTTTTTTTTGGTATCGAAATATCCAAGCAATGCCGTGATCTGAAATCTTTCTGCATTGATTTGTGTGCGGCCGATGGGAATATCTTCAGACGGTGTGATCAGGACAAATTGAGTTTCAGGATACCTTTTTAAATTAATTTGTTCCAATTCGGCGATTCCTCTCGAAGAGGACACCGCAATCCAGATTTCTTCAAACGTATTCGGGTCGGCACAGTCCAGCGGTATTCTGCCGGTAAGGCCGCCATCCAGATACCATCTTCCATCTATCGTCAAGGCCGAAAACACCCCGTTTACAAATGGCATATAACAACTCGCTCTGAGAGCGGCGAGGGCTTCCTCACAATCAAAATCTCCCTCAAAGCGAAAATATTCTCTTGCAAAAATGCCGGTCTTCCAATTCCAGGGTGGCAGAATCCGGGATGCGGCAACATGCAGGCAGATACCGGATTCCTGTAATGCTTGAAGGTCAAGCTGGGGCAGGCTCACATTTCCGATGAGCCAGTCAAGATTTTTGCTCCTGCCTGTGTTGAGAAACGGATGGTAGGAAAACCTGTAAGATTCTAATGCCTCCCAGGCCCTCAGTACATCTCCGGCCTGTCCGGCGGCATGCCAGGCAGCAGAGGTAGATCCGACACTGATGCCCGCAATATCGGAAAAAATAATACCGGCTTCATCCAGGGCCCGCATGACTCCGGCATAGTATATGCCCCGCATGGCACCGGAGGCATAGCACAGGAGTCTTTTCCTCTTTTTATTCACGCCATCAGACTTAATTAATTCATTTCCTATGATCAGGGCAGATATCGAAAAAGGACCTGTCCTTGTCAGTGGTCTTTACAATCCAGTCCGCCTGGGCTTCCGGAATATACGGCTTCTCACATACGCTGCACTTAATCAGCTTGAACTGTCTGCCCCAGATCGTACGTACATCTTCATCGTCCTTCATCGAGATAGCCCCAGTGGGACAGACATAAGCACAGGCGCCACATCCGATACAGGCCTGGCTTGGCTTGTGAAAGGGCGTGCCGGGAAACTTTTCGCGGCTTCTGGCCAACATGGAAATTGCGTTGACACCAACCACCTCATCGCACACTTGGGCACACAACCCGCAAGCAATGCATTTGTAGCGGTAATTTTCCCCTTCATCTACGAAATAACGCGGGGTTTCAACTCCATCGCGCCGGGCCAAATCCTGTATTATCTCAGAATCAGGCACCCGCGCCAAAAGCAGTTCAAGCACACCCTTGCGTATACGGCGCACCAGCTCTGTATCGGTTTTAACTTCCAGGCCTTCTCTGACAGGATAGTTGCAGGAGGTAACCAGGCGCATCCGGCCTCCCTGATGTACTTCCACCAGGCAGACCCGGCAGGAACCGCCGCTACTTGTAACCTCGGGGTGGTAACACAGGGCAGGGATGTATATGCCTTGTTCGCGCGCCACATCAAGCACGCACTGGTCACGTGTCGCCTCAACCTCTTTACCGTCAATTATGATCTTGATCTTTTCCATGCTGGCACCCTTATTCAACTCTGACTGCATCAACCGGACAAATATCCTTACATACACCGCACTTGATACACCTGTTAGTATCGATTACATGGGGCTCTTTGCGCTGGCCTGATATACACTCCTGCGGACAGCGCTTGGCACAGGCAGTGCATCCTGTACAGGCTTCTGCATCAATTCGGTAGGTAATAAGTTCCTTGCAAACACCCGCCGGACATTTCTTATCCCTGATATGAGCCTCATATTCTTCCCTGAAGTAACGAATTGTAGATAATACCGGATTTGCAGCCGAAGTACCGAGTCCACATAAAGCCCCATAACTGAGCACATCACATAATTCTTCCAGGCGCTCAATATCACCTTCTTTGCCACGTCCCTCAGTTATTTCGGTGAGTATATGCAGCATCCTAGGGAGTCCGTCCCGGCATGGCGCACATTTACCGCACGACTCCTCCACCAGAAACGAAGTGAAATATTTAGCGACATCCACCATGCAGGTATCTTCATCCATTACAATGATACCGCCCGAACCCATCATGGAACCGGCCTCAGTCAGACTGTCGAAATCGATAGACAGATCCAGCAGGGATTCCGGTATGCATCCTCCGGAAGGACCCCCTGTCTGTACGGCCTTGAACTTCTTTGATCCGATCACTCCTCCGCCGATTTCTTCAACAAGTTCCCTCAATGTTATTCCCATGGGAACTTCGACCAGCCCGGTGTTGTTGACTTTTCCCACCAGGGAAAAAACCTTGGTACCCTTGGACCCTTGTGTACCTAAACCGGCATACCACTGGGCACCTTTGGAGATTATCTCCGGAACATTGGCCCAGGTTTCAACATTATTCAGCACGGTCGGCTTGTCAAAAAGCCCCTTTTCTACAGAACGGATATATTTGGCCCGTGGTTCACCGACTTTTCCTTCTATTGACCTCATAAGAGCCGAAGATTCTCCGCAGACAAATGCCCCGCCTCCCCGGCTGATCTTGATATCAAAATCGAAATCAGATCCTAAAATGCCTTTGCCCAGAAATCCTATTTCGCGGGCGGCATCGATTGCGCTCTGCATGTTTTTGACCGCCAGAGGATATTCGTCCCGCACGTAGACATAGCCCTGAAAAGCCTCCACAGCACAGGCTCCGATAATCATGCCCTCGATTACTGAATGCGGATCACCTTCCATGGTGGAACGATCCATAAACGCACCAGGGTCACCCTCATCGCCATTACAGATCACATAGCGAACATCACTCTCAACAGCCTTGCACGAACGCCACTTTCTCCCGGTTGGGAAACCGCCGCCCCCGCGACCCCGCAGCCCTGAAGCCTCGATCTCTGCAATAATCTCATCGGGGTCCATGCCCAATGCCTTGGTCAATGCGCTATAACCACCCTGCAGGATGTAATCATCGATGGACGTAGGATCAATATTGCCGATATTTTTCAGAGCAATACGTTTCTGATGTTTGTAGAATGGAATCGCTTTATACTGAGCGATTACATCTTGGGTCTTGATATCTTTATAGAGCAGCCGCTCAACGAGTTCTTCATTCTTGATCGATTTCTCAACAATCTCGGCTACATCTTCGGGTTTGACTTTGAGATACAGAATATCTCGAGGCCTCAAGGCTACCAGGGGCCCGTTTTCACAGTAACCATGACACCCGGTTGTCTTGAATCCGACATCGAGGTCTATTTTGAGCCCCTGCGCAGTAATTTCCTGTTTGAAAGCCTCAGCTACATCCCGGGCACCATTGGCCAGGCACCCGGTCCCAAAACATACCAGCACGCTTGGCAGATCTTGTTTCTGTTTCGATCGAATTTTTTCTCTGTACGCATCCAATGCTTGTATCGAGGTTATCGCTTGCATGAGCCTTCACCTTTTATTTATATTTTTTCAGCACATCCATGATCTTTGAAGTTCTCACCTGGCCATGATAGTCTTCGTCTACTACCACCAGAGGCGCCATGGCACATGCTCCCACACAATTGACACTCTCCAGGGTAAAGCGCCCATCGGCAGTAGTAGAGTTTCGTTTGACATCAAGCTCACGTTCCACCGTGTCGATGATCTGATTGGCTCCTTTCAGATGACAGGCCGTGCCGGTGCAAACTTTTATAGTATGCCTTCCGCGAGGCACGAGAGAAAGTGCCTTGTAAAATGTGCCCATTGCATAAATTTTACTTTCCGGAACATCAAAAAGTTCACTGAGCCGCCGCATTCCCTCTTCAGGAACATATAAGAATTCCTTTTGAAAATCCTGAAGTATGGCTAAAAGAGATTCGTCTGACTTTTCATATCGAGAGATGACCTCATCAACCTTTTTGATATCTACTGCCATCTTACCCTTGACCTCCACACTTTTTCAAAAGCTTCGCGTAATCGTTCTCAACATTTTTCTGAATCAGTTCGATTTCTTTGTCCGTCAAATGCCTGAAACGCCCCTGTCCCTTAAGATACTCCCTCACCGGCAGCACCTTGTAGGGTGTATATGTCAAGCGGTATTCTCCGTTTTCGACTTCATAAAGGGGGAATACATTAGCGTCTACAGCCAGTCTGCCGTATCGTATCGCATCATGTGGTTGAATCCGCCATCCGGTAGGACACACGGAAAGAATGTGGATATATGCAGGACCGCTGATTGCAGAAGCCTTTTTGACCTTCTGCATCAGGTCAAAGGGAAAGCTGGAACAGGCGGTTGCCACATAGGGTATGTCATGGGCCACGGCTATCTGCGGCAGATTCTTTTTCTGCGTCTGCTGCCCGATACTCTTTTTGCCGGCCGGACTGGTAGTGGTACTTGCTCCAAATGGAGTTGCGCTTGAGCGTTGAATCCCGGTATTCATGTAGGCTTCATTATCGTAACATACGTAGAGCATATCATGCCCGCGTTCCAGGGCCCCTGAAAGCGGCCCCATTCCAATATCGGCCGTTGACCCGTCGCCGCCCATAGCCACAAAATTAATCTTCTTTTGGTTAAGCTTGCCCTTTCTCATCATGGCTTTCATGCCGGCTTCACAGCCTGAAACCACTGCGGATGAATTTTCGAAGGCAACGTGAATCCAGGGCACTTTCCATGCAGTTGTCGGCAGGGGGGAAGAAATAATCTCCATGCATCCGGTTGCCATGGCCACAATAGTATCACGCCCCAGGGCCTTCATTACAAGCCTGACAGCGAGAGCCTCGGCACAACCTTGACAAGCCCGGTGTCCGGATGTGAAATACTCCGCCTTTTCGACCAGTCTAGATGAAAAAACCGAGAATCTATCCATAACTCACTCCTTAGCCTCGCAGACCATACAGGGTAAAACCGTCGGTATCATGAGCATAAGCCTTGTTCTTTCCTTCCAGGATAATTTTCCGGAAATCGTCTCTAGCAACGTCCCGGCCTGCCAGCCCGGCCACATAATTAACAATCGAGGGAGCACCTTCCATCCCGTACAGTGCCGAGCGCAGCTCTGAGGCAACCGGACCGCCCGGACCGCCAAAACTTATAGCTCTGTCCAAGACAATCAAGGCCTGCTTGCCGAGCACCGCCTTACGGAAATCATCGAAGGGGAACGGCCTCCATAACCGTATTCTCACCACACCAACCTTCTCCCCTTCATCCCTGAGTGCATCGACCACCTCCATAGCGGTTTCACCATATGAGCCCATGGTCACAATACAGTAATCAGCATCCTCTGTTTTATAGGTCTCAATGGGATGATAGTATCTTCCGGTCAGGCTCCCCCATTCCTCCCAAGCCTTTAAAATGGTAGGGTACGCATTTTTTATGCCTTCCTCCCTGGCCATCTGTGTCTCGGTATAAATTTCGGGCATGCCAAAACAGCCCATGGAAACAGGGTTATCCGGATGCAAGGCGTTCTTCATTTTGAATTCCGGTAAAAAATTCTTGACTGTCTGATTATCCACATACTCAATCGGCTCGATCATATGCGTAAGAATAAATCCATCGAGGTTTACGGCAACGGGCAGCATTACCTGCGGATCTTCCGCGACCCGGAAGGCCCAGAGAGTATGATCATAGCTTTCCTGTCCGTTTTCTACAAATACATGGATCCAGCCGGCATCTCTCACCATCATGGTATCCGTGTGATCGTTCCAGATAGACAGCGGGCTGGATAGCGATCTATTAGCCAGGGCCATGACCATGGGAAGCCTCATAGCAGCAGCGATAAAAAATATCTCGGACATCAATGCCAGACCCTGTGAACTCGTAGATGTAAACGTCCTTGCCCCCACGGCTGCAGAGCCGCAGCAAACACTCATGGCTGAATGCTCACTGTCAACCGGTACGAACTCGGCATCCAGTTCGCCCTCGGCCACCAGTTCGGCGAGGTGTTCTACAATATGTGTCTGAGGAGTGATAGGATAGGCAGCCACCACATCTACATCCGCCTGAGCTGCAGCTTCGGCCAATGCAATCGATACTTCTATTCCTTTTCTGGCCTTCTCCATTTAGCCTTCCTCCTCGCTGACCATTGAGATACAGCCTACCGGGCATTCTCTGGCACATATTCCGCAGCCCTTGCAATATGTAAGATCAGCCTCGAAATGCCCCTGGGCTGCCTGAATAATGCATGCATCAGGGCAGAATATCCAGCATACGCCACATTTAATGCACTGGTCCTTGTTTACCACCGGGCGTTCGGAACGCCAGGTTCCGGTTTCATACTCCCTGGCATTTCCCACTTCTACGGCTATTGCACCAACTTCAAGCTCCTGCCATTTGATCTGTTCCATCGGTTTTGCCATCATATTACTCCTGTATAATGACCTCACGGTAGGCACGCTCCAGCGCCTTCATGTTCCTTCCGCCAAGCTTGGGACCAAACCTCTCGAGCATGGGCGCCCTGATATCATCAATTGTAATAACTTGATTTGCTTTGATGAAAGCCCCTATCAAGGTGGTATTGACAATAGGTCTACCTAGTTCCTCTAGGGCAATCCTGTTGGCGTCGACCGTGGCAATCTTGATGGATGAGGGAATTTCATCACCAAATTCCTCCGGGGCCTTATTGCTGTTGATAACCAGCAGTCCACCATCACGAATACCCTCGGTCGGATTGGCCAGTTCAAGCAGACCGGGGTCAAGAACAATGACAATATCCGGACTATAAACCTTTGCCCTGATATTGATCTTCTTCTCATCGACCCTGCAAAAAGCGACCACGGGGGCACCTCTGCGTTCAGGGCCGAAGCTCGGGAAAGCCTGGGCGAATTTACCCTTGTTGATGGCTGAAATGGCTATTAATTCAGCCGAGGTAACCGCTCCTTGTCCACCCCTGCCATGCAATCGTATTTCCAGCATACTCGCTCCTATACCTAGATATTGAATGGTGATTCATAGCATCCTAAAACTTTGCATGTCAAGCAAAGATGAAGATATAATGCAGATTAAATAATGCATTAAAAAATAATATAACAGGCCTATTATTAAGCCGTTATACTATCCCATCCTCCATGTCTGACATTTCCGTTCTGTGTGATCTCAGTCACGTTCTCCTGCTCTATCCGTGGATGTCGTCACGGATCCATCTATTATCATATCCGCAAGACATTTTATTATTGTCGACTGTCGATATAATTAATATCGATATGATGTGCGTCGCAGAATGTCAAGAACAAAACATTTTGCACTTCGAAATTTACCAAAAAGGGGCCGGAAAGCAACAATTTTTTATTGGTTATCCGGCAGAAAGATCCGCCGATTATTTTTTAAGCTCACGTGCTAGAATCTAGCCACCACATATGTTTTACAATTTATCTTTATTGTGTTCTGATCAATATGTACATATCTGCCCAACGGTCTGCCCAATAATCAACAGACACATTTTACTGTTCGGTTTTTCCCATAATAAAGCTGTAAAATTTCTCCATCAAGGGCATGAGTTTGCGTTTTTTATTACGGACCAGGTAAAACTCTCTCTTGGTATTCAGATCACGAATTTCAAGAGCCACGAGCGTCTTATCCCTGAGCTCTCTTTTGATGACATTCTTGGAAAGCACTGCTATTCCCAGATTTGCCTCGACAGCCCGTTTAATTCCTTCAGAACTGCTGAGTTCCATGGCCACCTTAAGATCAATCCCCAGATTTCTGGCGGCAGATACAATGATGTCACGGGTACCGGAACCCTCTTCCCGCAGTATAATCGGTTCGATCTCGGTAATCAATGTTTCAGTAGTAAGATACTGCTTCGAAGCAAATGCATTTTTGGGAGAACATACGATTACCAATTCATCATCCATAAAAGGCTCGCATAAAAGATCAGGATGATCGAGAGGGTCCTGGATAAAGGCGAAATCCAGCTCGTTCGAGATACATTGCTCCAGGGCATCCTGCCGATTCAGTGTCAGAAGCGATATTTCCGCCTTGGGGAATTGATCTTTAAATTCGCCGAGGTAACTGGGGAGAATATAGATACCAATCGTACTTGATGCTCCAATTACGATTTTGCCCATATCACCCATATTGAATTCGCTCATCACTGCATTGATTTCGTCGATCAGGCTTAACAGCCTTTGGGAGTAGACATAAAAAACCTTGCCGGCATCTGTCAGCGTTATTTTGCGATTGATCCTATCAAAAAGCCTAACATTTAGTGAATCTTCCAAGTCTTTAATCTGGATGCTGATAGAAGGCTGGGAAAGGTTCATTTTTTTCGCAGTTTTTGTTATACTCAATGTCTGGGCGGCGATTGAGAACATTTTAACTTGGTGTATGTTCATGGCATCCTTCGCATAGATTTACTTTTATCTAACAATATCATAAGACATTTTTATTTGACATATCCAAAATGATCAATATATAAGGTCACTAACCTATAGCATCTTTCTAGGGCTATAGACCTCCTTTTTTGGGCCCACTCCCACCTCTTATTGAGTGGGCCATTTTTTTTTGTTAGAATAGGGCATATGAAAAAAGATTGCGGGTTCAATACCCCGTTTGCTACATTGAATGGTCTTGAGATCAAGAAAAAACCGAAAAGGCCCAAACCGAAACCTCCAATGGAAAGAGGCCATATCATCAGTGAAAATGATGAAGGTCTTTTTGCACGCGCGATGCAGGGAGTAAAACGCATTAAAAACGACCAGACAACCCGGGAACCCAAAGACCAGCAGACTGAAATTGAACTCGTAAAAAAGAAACTGTTTAATCAGGACCAGGCAGTTATCAATGAACTTAACGATCTTGTAAGGGGAACCAGACCATTTGATATTTCTTCAAGTGGCGAATACCTGGAGGGTCACGTCACACCCATAGATTCGCAGACAACCCAAAAACTGAAAGCCGGTAAATTCACAATTCAAGATCATCTCGATCTGCATGGTTTTTCACGCGAGGAAGCTCAATTTGCACTTGACTCGTTTCTGCAAAATGCGCATGCTCTCGGACAACGCTGCGTGCTGGTAATTCATGGCCGCGGACTGAAATCCAGCCAGGGACCGGTTCTGAAAACACAGATCGCACAGAGGCTTACGACCGGCAAGCTTTCCCACCTTGTGCTGGCATTTTGTTCAGCACGACCATGTGATGGCGGCACGGGTGCTCTATACGTCCTTTTGCGCAAAAGGCCCAGAAAATCCGTTTGGAAAAAAACATTCGATTCAAAAAGATAGTCCTTTTGCCGCCCTTCTGATAAATTTGATTACCCATTAAGACTGCCCTACGGATAGATTGCCGAGGAGAATAAAAAGATCACTCAAGGCCACTTTCAGATTAATATTTTCACCAACTCCCCGTCGTATACTATGGGTGCACTCTAGAATCTTCTCAATCAGATCGTACTTCACGTGCTTTAAAGGAATATCTTTAAGGTCTTCGTTTATAACATTATTCCCGCCATGCAGCAGCACCATGATATCCCTAATGACGGATTCGATAACCGCCAGTAATACGGGCACGACTTCTTTTGCCTCACCAGAAGCCGGAATTATCTTTGAAACCAGATGCAGGGCATCGGCCCCTTTACAAATTTCAACAATTACGGCCCTGATTTCGAGAATTTGCGCTTCATTATAATTTACCAGAGAACCGATGGCCCCCGAGGTAAGCTTAACTACAAAGGGATCGATTGGCGTATCTGTAAAATGCTGTACTTCAATTGGATTGAAGCGAATCATCTGACAACGGGAGACAATCGTAGGCAGCAACAGGTTCGGTTTATGACTGATTAGTACAAACAGGGTTTTGTCCGGCGGCTCTTCCAATGTTTTGAGCAGGGCATTGGAGCTGGCCTCGTTCAACAACTCGGCCGGCTCAATTATCACCACTCTGAACCTGGCCTCAAAAGGCCTCAAAGAGGTATCCTTCTGGATACTACGGACATCCTCAACTTTAATCCATTGTATTGTAGATGTAAGCCAAACCAGGTCCGGATGAGACCGGCTATCGGCTTTCAAGCAACTTGCACACATTCCGCAACCGTCGCCAGGGGTATTGAGACAATTGATTGCCTTGAAATATTCGTGGGCGACACTCGATTTACCAATGCCTTTCTGCCCGGCAAAAAGCAGAGCGTGAGGAATTTTTCCAGACTCTATATACGATTTGAGAATCTCTATTGGACCTGCATGCCCAATGATGTCCTTCCACATAGCTTTCGATGATATACCATGTTAGGCCGTTAGGGCAATCTCCGTGTGGAACAAAATATTTGGCAGGTACCGGATAAAAACGCTCTTGACCCCATTGACAGCTTGACATAAGCCTATATTTACGGATAGGCTACCGCCTGTTTAGAAAATCTGCAAGAGGGAGGATTGATGAGGAGATATACTACTGAAAACACTAGAGATATTATCCTAATTTCTCATTCAGGAACAGGCAAAACTTCACTTGGTGAAGCAATGCTGTTCAATGCAAAGGCGACCACCAGGTTGGGGAAAGTCCTTGAAGGAAATTCTGTCCTCGATTTCGAACCGGAAGAACAAAAACGGCAATCATCGGTATTCAGCGCTCTGCATAATTTTAAATGGAAAAATACCGGGGTGCTTCTGGTTGATACCCCTGGAGATACGAATTTTTTCTCCGAAGTAATCCTGTGTCTCAAATCCATAGACAATGCTGTATTTGTTATCGATGCCATTGATTCAATCAAACCTCATACGGAAACACTGTGGAGAATGGCTACAGAAGAAGGCCTCTGTCGTATATGTTTTATTAACAAAATGGACAGAGAACGGGCTGATTTTGACCAGGTGATTTCCGACATATCCGAAATATTCGAAATCAAGCCCCTGCCATTGACGCTTCCCATTGGCAAAGAGGATGCGTTTAAGGGTGTAGTAGATGTTCTCAAACAGAAAGCCTTTATATTTGAAAAAGACGGATCAGGTAAATTCCAGGAGGCTGATATACCCGCCGACATGTCTGATCGCCTGGCAGAAGTCTATAATAAAGTAATTGAAGACCTTGCCGAGGTTGATGATGTATTGATGGAAAAATACCTCGAGGGAGGAAAACTGACCCAGGACGAACTGACTGCAGCCCTGAAAACAGGTGTGGCAAAGGGAGAATTTCTCCCGGTATTTGCTGGATCAGCCACCCTGAACATGGGAGTAGCGCCTTTGATGGATTTTATCAGCAGTTCGCTGCTCAGCCCGAAAGACAGAGATATCCCATCCCTCACAGACTCTGAAGGTAAAACAAAAGATCTTAGAGCAGATGAAGATGAAGTATTTTCGGGCTATGTATTCAAGACCATGAGCGATCCCTATACCGGAAAACTCAGTATTATCCGTTGTCTTTCGGGCACACTTAATCCCGACTCCACTATCTTTAACAGCTCACGTGGGATAAAGGAAAGAATCGGATCTATTCTTCTTCTGGAAGGCAAATCACAGTCTCCCCTGGAACAGGTAGGCCCGGGTGATATCTTTGCTGTTGCAAAGCTTAAGGAGACCAAAACCGGTGAGACATTGTTCGGAGAATCCTCAAAATTCACCTTCGAGCAGCCATCTTTTCCCGAACCAATCCTGAACATGGCCGTATCTCCAAAGGCCAAGGGGGATGAAGACAAGATTCTGCCATCCTTCCAGAAACTGATGGAAGAAGATCCGGTTTTAAAGGTATACCGCGACGAACAGACGGGTGAATTTATTCTCTCGGGACTGGGGCAGTTGCATATTGAAATCACAGTGGACAGACTCAAAAGAAGATTCGGGGTCGAGGTTGAACTGAAAACCCCTAAAGTTCCTTATAAGGAAACCATCACAGCCACAGCCGAGGTGCAGGGCAAACACAAAAAGCAGACCGGTGGTCACGGGCAGTACGGCCATGCCTGGATCAAAGTAGAACCGCTTGAGAGAAGTCAAGGCTTTGAGTTCGTCAACAGCATCGTCGGCGGAGTAATTCCAAGAACATACATCCCTGCCGTAGAAAAAGGCGTAATTGAAGCGATGCAGGAAGGTCCCCTGGCAGGTTATCCGGTGGTGGATGTAAAAGTCACCCTTTATGACGGTTCATACCATGATGTCGATTCTTCAGAGCTGGCCTTCAAGATTGCCGGCTCCCTAGCTTTCAAAAAGGCCATGGAAGAGTGCAAGCCGATTCTGTTGGAACCCATCATGGACATTACCATCATTGTGCCGGAAGATTGCATGGGTGATGTTATGGGCGATCTTAACAGCAGAAGGGGCAAAATCGAAGGAATGAATTCCCGCGGAAAATACCAGGAACTCAAGGCGCAAGTGCCACAGGCTGAAATTTTGACATACGCTTCTGAACTTACTTCCATTACCTCGGCCAGAGGCACATTCAGTTTAAGCTTCTCACGCTACGACCCGGTACCATATAATCTACAAGAGAAGATTGTAGAGGAGGCCAGGGCAGCTAAAGATGGAAAATAAATTCCTTCAGGAAGGCAGGAGTTTATTTCAAAAAATACAGTCTATGAGCGTGCCGGAAAAAATCGAGTTCGCTCATAAAGGCACAAAAGAAGCCAGGGCCATCCTTATCCGTGATCCTAATAAAATGGTGCAGATGGCTGTCGTAACCTCGCCGAAGATTACCGAAGGCGAAGTCTTTGCCCTTGCAAATAACCGAAACGTTGATGAGGAAGTGCTCAAATACATATCGAACAGAAGAGAGTGGATGAAAAACTATCAAGTGAAAGTTGCCCTGGTCAATAACCCCAAGACTCAGTTGCCGCAGGCATTGAGTCTTGTGCCTTACCTTGTACGAAAAGATCTTCTGGCGCTTACCAAGAGTAAGGCTATACCTCGTATAATCAGCGCAGCAGCCCAAAAACGTTTGCAGTCGGTGAAATAAATGATTCGGGCCGGGATTTTGACTCTCAGCGATAAAGGGGCACGGGGACAGAGGGAAGACAAAAGCGGCAAG
>JAFGIF010000129.1 GCA_016929755.1 Deltaproteobacteria bacterium
CCTGCGATCGAAGCCATCTGCCGCGCAGTGGAAATCGAGGTGGAACTCGGCGGAGGAATCCGCAGCGCAAAAGATGCCGGGCAAATGTTCGACCTGGGGGTTGATTTCGTAATCCTGGGCACATTGGCGGTGAAGGATTTTGATGCTGCCGGAGAGATAATCCGGCAGTTTCCGGAACATGTCGGCATCGGCATTGACGCTATTGACGGCCGGGTGGCTGTGCATGCCTGGAAAGAGGTATCTGACAGAACCGCGCTTGATCTTGCCAAAGCGTTTGCTGACTTACGCCCGGCTTTTATTGTTTATACCGATATCAAGCGCGATGGAATGCTGACCGGGCCCAATATCGAGGCCACAGCAGCCATGGTCGAGGCTGTAAACATCCCGGTGGTTGCATCAGGAGGGGTGGCAAGCATGGATGATTTGATCGCACTTTGTGCTATCTCTTCTCTGTTTGGCGCCATCAGCGGCAAGGCGATATACGAGGGCCGTCTGAATCTTAAAGAGGCCTTTGAAAAGATTCAATCATCGTAAAAGGGAGGGCAAGAATGGGATGCATTTTCTGTAAGATTATTGCCGGCGAAATTCCGTCCAATAAAATCTATGAGGACGACTTTGTGTATGCCTTTGATGATATCCAACCACAAGCACCGGTACACAGTCTCATTGTTCCGAAAAAGCATATTGAGAGTCTTAATGATCTGAGCGATACGGAACTCTGGGCTGCCATGCTCAACGGGGTTCATGAGGTGGCCAAGGCAAAAGGTATCAAGGATACCGGCTATAGAATCGTTGTCAACTGCGGCCCGGACGGCACCCAGATTGTCTGGCATCTCCATATGCATGTCCTCGGGGGAGAGCTGCTCGACGCGAAGATGGGCTAGTCGACATACACGATAAACCCGAGCAGGTGGGTTCCCTGGGGATGGGACGGGAGAATTGCAAAATCCGGCGATTGGAAGAGTGGCTCTATAATCCTGGCTGTTCTTCCGCTGGCCCGCGATGCCCTGTTCAAGGCCTTCAGTAAATCAGGTGAATTGAACTGGGGGGTATTTTGGGCAAAGGTAAATAGAAAACCTCCCGGCTTGAGATGCTCAATGGCCAGGGTATTTATCTTCGTATATTCTTCGTGACCTTTGGAAAAGGGTGGAGGGTCACAGACAATCACATCATAGCGGGAGCTTTCCTGTGCAAGAAATCTGAATGCGTCATCGTGTACATGTTTCCAGGACGAGCGTTTCATGGAGTTCAGCTCGATGTTTTTATTCATTATGGCCTGCACCGGGGCTGATGCATCAACCGTCACAACCGAGCGGGCTTGGGCTTTGAGCGCATATAGAGAAAAGGCCCCGGTGTAGGAGAAAAGATCCAGCACGTCCTTGCCGGGTGTAAATGATTGCAACCGGCATCTGTTGCCTCGCTGATCCAGGTAAAACCCGGTACGGTCCCCGGTGAGCACATCCACCACAAAGGATACCCCCGTTTCCGTGGTTACAATATCCCCACCGGACAATTTTCCATAGAGGGGACCGCTTTGGGGAAACAGCCCTTCCGCTTTTCTGGATTTAACGTCCGATCTTTCATGGATAATGGCCTGCGGGTAGAGCGAATGAAATATGTGCACAATTTCATTTTTAAATTTTTCCATTCCCGGACACAGGAATTGCATTACCAGAACATTATCGTAAATATCGACAACCAGTCCGGGCAGAAGGTCGCCCTCTGAATTTATCAGACGAAAACAGGTCGTCGTCTCAGGGATTATTTTTTTGCGCAAATTGATCGCACGCTGAATCCTGGCCTGCAGAAATTCACGGGTTAGGGGAGTTTTTTCGAGGCTCAGCACCCGCACACTGATATTAGACAAGGGATTATACATGCCCTGGCACACAAAATGTCCTTTGGAATTCAACACCCTGCAGAGGGGCTCTTCTTCCGGCGTGCCGGTGACTGTATCAATGGAGCCCGAGAATATCCAGGGATGTCCATTGAGTATCGGATTTTCTTTTTTCTCATTCAGTCGAACGATTATCATTGCAATCAGCCTTTAGCACAGTTTTTACTTTGCTGTCAGATATAGTTCTCCAACACCGAATTCGTGTATAATCCTTTCGTTCAGACAAAGGATTCATGCGATTGAGGTGTGTTGTTCAAGAAAGTCGCAGATCTCCTCTATATTGTCAAAGCGAAAGTGCGGCAGATTGACTGCCATTTCTTGATCGCTGATTATGGCTATGAAGTCCGGGCTCGTGGTTTTTGCACAAAGCGGGGTTTCATAGCTTTTATGATTAAAGACTTCTATTTTTTTAAAAGGGCCGGCCTTGTATCCTTCGATAAGGATGATATCCACGTCCTTACTGGCCAGCCTGACCAGATACTCTACACTGGGCGGTTGTTGTTCATACAGGAACAGTCCTTTTTCAGAAAAAACCATGATACGATCAGCACCCCTTTGGGCAAATTTGTGGGTGTCCTTGCCTTTTATATCCAGGTTTTGAGCATGAAGGCTGTGTTTTACGGCGGTTAC
The DNA here is from genome assembly GCA_016929755.1 of Deltaproteobacteria bacterium. Taxonomy (GTDB): domain Bacteria; phylum Desulfobacterota; class Desulfomonilia; order UBA1062; family UBA1062; genus JAFGIF01. Next base: position 2,528 of record JAFGIF010000129.1, read on the forward strand.
TTTCCTGCCGCGACTCTTTAGTTCTTCGATAATTCGTTCAATGATGTAGGTTTTTCCGCTATCGGTTCCTTTGGCAACGAACGAAATGATGTTTTCGTACATGCTGCAGCCTCCTTGTTCAGAGCTCACCAATACAGTGACCATAGGAGGAAAGTCAACTCCAAAGCCAGATTTGAAATTCCTGTACGCTCGCCCTGGATAGATTGCGCTATCTGTAGTAAAAGAATGCCCATGGATGCGCAAGAGATTTTCATGGAGGCCTTGAAATGGATTGTACTGATATTTTTAGCCGGTTTTATCGGGTATTTCGGTAGACACCTTAGCAAGAAAATCATAGAGCGTTTCAGGACAGGCTCAGTCAATGTTCAACAATCCAGAGAAAATCCAGAACCTCTGGATGAAAAACAGAAGTCCGTGGATGCGCTTTTTTCCGGGAAAGCAGCTGATGAACTGCTAGGAGAGAGGAAAAAACTGGAGAAAAACATGGTCAAACTCGAGAAAAAAGCCCGGAAAGCCCAACAAAAACGAGAGA
>JAFGIF010000130.1 GCA_016929755.1 Deltaproteobacteria bacterium
AGTACACTTTTAAAATAGATCGACTCATGAGTTGCGGATACTGCCATCGGGGATGATTGAATGTCAAATCATAAACAAAATAGTATATTAGAAAACATTTCCTTTCGTGATCGAACTACAGTGAATCGTAGCCTTCCTTGTGTTTATCTCAATCTGGAATCTCCTCAAACTTGCTCAATCGGGCCTGAGAAAACCCTTTCAGGTCAGTTTGCCGCATTCAGCTGCAAAGCGCAAAGAGATAGTGGGCTAACACGCCGGCACAAAGGCCGCCCACTGTTTGGAAGCTGATGGCCTTGGTGGTAAGCTGGCGATAGCCCATGACATCCATCATGGCGATATGGGTGGAAAGGAATCCGGACCAGCACATACCGATAGCGGTAAAAACTGCTATTTCGTTGCCGCCGATGGCCCCCAGCCCCAGGAAATGGGGCACGAGCGCCAGCGCTGCACCCACAGCACCCAGAGCAGTAATGGGAAAGGCAATGGCATCGGATGCACTGAAGCCGAAGAGAAGATCCAGAGGAATGGCCAGAAGTGAACCCAGGGTGGAAAGGATGGGTATGCCCTGGTAGGCGCTACCGTTATAGCCGGCCGCCCCGGCGTCGAAGGTCATCATAAGCACCATGGTACAGATGATCAGCACCCCGGGGATGATTTGGATGCCGATTTCCAGGCCGTTCTTGCCGCCGTCGAGCAGGGATTCGAGCAGGCGACTCATGCGGTTGCCGTCGCGAATCAGGCGATAGTTGAGCAGGTCGGACTCGTCGAGCTCCTGATGACCGCTATTGTCCCAGGCCGTGCCCATGGTTCGGGCCGTATGCCATAGCATCAGCCTCGTGGAAACGATCGAACCGCACAGCGCACCTAAAAGCCCCAGCATGGACTCCCTGAAGAATCCCAGCGACATCATGAAGGCCACCACGATCAGGCCCATGCCGAAGGAGGTCCCGAAGTTGGTAAGGGCCGGTCTCTGGTATGGTTTGAAATATTTGATGAAATTTTCGTCTCTGGCCAGGGTGATGATGGCGGGATTGTCGGAAATAAAGGTGCTCAACGCGCCAATCGAGGCCGCTCCGGGGAGTCCCCACAGCACACGGATCAACGGCGCAAGGAGACGGTTAAGGAGCGCCAGGATACCGAACTCGGTCATGAATCCTCCCAACGATCCGGCCAGTACACAAATGGCCATGATGAAGAATACGGTATTGAGCAGCAGGTCATGTGCGGTTTTCATGATGGTGGAAAAGAAGTGGGCATAGCCCATGACCTGGCCGTAGAAGAACAGCATGGCCAGGCAGGTCAGGGTCAGGATGATAGTGTGCCAGGTGAAAGCACGTACCTTTTTCATGGATGTCTCCTTTTGCTTGTTGACGGGTAAGTTCCGGGTGGACTCCGCCATGAATGCTGCAGAAGATGGGGTGGCCGAGACTCCTATATACAGGTTAACATGCTGCAGGCAGGACGCTCATGTTACCTTTTCCACGGCCTAAAATTCCCGTATTTTTGCATGTCATCTTGTGGGCGAACTCAGGCCGGCAGGATCAGATCCTCCAGTTTATCCGGCCAGGATGTCAGTGATATACAACCATCTGGTGTAATCAATACAGTATCTGAATGCCGGTATCCTCCCTGTCCGGGAATATAAATACCGGGCTCAATGCTGATCACCATGTTCTTTTCCAGGACTTCGTCACTACCCAAGGCGATCCAGGGCGGTTCATGGCCGGTGATGCCAAAACCATGACCTGTGCGATGCAGTATGTAATCGCCGTATCCCCTTTTTTTGATGATCCCTTGCACGGCTTCATCTACATCGGCTACGGCTACCCCCGGTTTTATAAGCTCATAGGCCAAAGCTCGCGCTTCCATGGCTGTATCAAAGGGTTCCTTTGATGCTTCGGGTATGTTGCCGATAAAAAACGTACGCTCCAGCTCGGCCGAATACCCGTTTGCCTGTGTGGTAACAATACAAACGTTGGGACCGCCTGGTTCCAGGGTAACGAAAATTCCCGGGTGTGAATGGGGCATTGCCGATAATTCATTTGGCCAGACAGCACTTAAAAATTTGGTTACAAGTAGATTTGTATCAGGGATATCCGTCAGAACCCTGCCCATCATCTGCTGAACACTGGTAGTATAAACCGTTATCTGTTGGGTACCCGGCCGGCTCACCTCTAGGGTTTTGGCAAGACCGTCGTTTGCAAGCAGACTGGCATAGGCGATGCGCCCTATTTCATAATCACTCTTGATCAGGCGGGCCTCATCCACAATATCCACGACTGTTTGTCGGCCCGGGATGACTGCTTGACGGGAGATACTCAGCGATGATTCAATCCCGACCTTTTTACCCGATTGGATAGTATTATTGAGTGCATCGATGTATGTACGGCCAGCGGGTGCCGGAAAATCGTAGTAATTACAAATCTCTATCTCCGGCATAACATTGCTTCGGCTTGATTCTTTCTCAAGAGCGGGCACGATATATACCGGAGTATCATCGAAGGGAATCACCAGGAAAAAAGGCCTTTCCTGCGGCATGCAGGCGAAATTGGTCAGGTAATACAGGTTGTCACCCTGGGCTGCCACATAGTAATCAAGCCCTTCACGAGCCATTAGAGCACGGACCTTGTCCAGGCGCAACTGCATTTCGGCTGTCGAAGGCGGCACTGTAATCGGTTCAATCGCAATTTGCATAATACGCTCTCCTTTGTGTGTAAGATTTAATTATTCGACCTTTTTGGATGGTTTTGACGTGAGCATGGTCACCACAATGAGGGTCAAAATGGCCAGGGGCACACCCACGGCAGCGCCCATGACATCCACGGGTTTAATAGCTTCCCATGCAATAGTTGATACGACACCAACGATCATGGACGAGATGCCCCCCGACTTGTTGGCGCGGGGCCAGATAAACACGGCCAGGACAGCCGGAGTGATTCCGGCACCATAGACTGCATACGAAATCATCTGGATCTGCAGGATGGTGGGAAAGAATTGCAGCAGTACATACGAAATCAAACCCAGAATCGGGATTATCAAACGTGTAACTGTCAGTATTTCCCGGCTGCCGGCCTCCGGTCGAAAATAGCGAACATAAATATCGTAGGTTATACTCGTTGAGGCTGAAAGTAGATAGGAGTTGCCGGTGGTGACCACAAAGGCTGCTGCAGCTGCCAGCATGATCCCGCCGAAAAATGTCGGAATCACTACCGAGCTGGAAATCAGAGCTATGCCGGGATCGATCCCGGTAAAAATCGAGCGGGCCACCATGGCGATGAATGCAATCATGCCGGTGACAATCGCTGCGGAAACTATCCAGCCCACCACGCCTACCTTGGCATTGTGCTCAGCTTTGGAAGAAACCAGGCGTTGGTAGATATTCTGGTCACCCAGTTGCAGAAAAATAAATGGAATGGCATAGCCTGCAATCTGCAGGAGGGACAGTGATCCCAAAAAGGTTAGATTCTCCGGAGGGAGATTTGCGGAGATCGTGGTCCAGCCACCGCCGGCGTGCAACATGTAGGGAATGGCGAATACCAGTCCGCATACCATCAGCAACGCACTGATGGCATCGGTTTTCGCCACAACCAGAAGTCCGCCGATTCCCGCCAGAAAGATTATCAGGATTGCCCCGATAAAGGTGCCCAGGCCCACCGAAATCCCGGTAGTGACATGCAGAACAAAGCCAAGACCCTTGAACTGGATGGAAACGATACCGACATAGGCCAGTATGATAATAATAGCGGACAACAATCTGGCAGATTCACCATAGCGGTCTTTAAGGATTTGAGAGATGGTGTATTTGCCGGACGATCTGATTTTCGGTGCCAGGAAGTACAGTGCGATAAACGTGATGATACCCGGAAAGATCAGGATGACCATAGTCGGCCAGAATCCATAGAGGAATCCGAAGGAATTCGCACCACCGGTTATGGCGCCACTGCCGGTAAAGGTTGCCAGGAGAGTTCCGATCAACACCAGAGACCCCAGGGCGCGGCCTGCAACAATAAAATCATCACTGCTGGTTATACGGCGTGAAAACTTGATTCCGAGGACAACCATGATAAGGCCGTAGCCTAATACATACCATAAAAGATCGGGATTGTGGTTCAATTCCATGAGCTCATCTCCTTATCGATTTAATGTATGTTGTTTAATTTATCTCGTAGTTTTCAAGCCTTATCTTGCATCTCGATATATTGGGTGAACATAACTTTGATGAACTCCAGCATGCGTTTATAGTATGACGGATCGTCTTTCAGGACGGTCTGAACTCCCATTCCGCGCAGGACACATAAGCTGAAGTGAACGAGGATGTCTACCCCTGCACCGGTGAGGCCGGTTTCTCTGAAGAATAGAAAACCGATATCGTCGATGCGGCGGTGATAACGCTCCACGATCGGCATCAGCCGGGCCCGCAATTCTTCATCAGTGCGTGATGCCACAATGAGTTCAAGTGTAACGGCCCAGACACGACCATTGAAATTTTCAATCCAGAGCCTCTCCAGAAACTGTTCCAGGGGCCGGCCGGTTTCTCGCAGTTCATCCAGATGGCAGTGGGCCTGGACAACATCGTCGGTGTAGAGATTCTCGGCTGCAGCTTCAATCAGGTCGAGTTTGACAGGGAAGTGATGAACCTGGGCACCCCGTGAAACCTTTGCCCGGCGAACGATTTCAGGCAGGGATGTTGCATTATATCCGAG
>JAFGIF010000131.1 GCA_016929755.1 Deltaproteobacteria bacterium
AAGCTATTCTCCCGAAAATCAAAAATATGATCAGGGGAAAAAGATTTCATAAGATGCTGTCCATTTAAGGGAACTTATTAAGACTGGCGAACCTTCCTGTTCGGACTTAATAATCTTTAGCTGCCGGAATTAATCGCTTTCTGGCGGATAAGCAGCATCAGCTCAAGTTTCTGAGGGTCCAGTTCCTTGAGAAAACCCAGATTCGAATTCGATTCCAGGATGTCGTCGATTTTAGAAATGATTTCCTTGTTCGATACTGTTTCTTCCAATACAGTTTCTGCTATTTTTACCGGGAAAAGCGGTTGTTATTTACGCGTAACCTGGTCGGCTCTCAGGTGCGTGGTGACGTTCATGTTTTTAAGAGAGAGCCCATCATGAGAGAGAGCAAATGTGCTTATACTCGTGTTGTAAATGTTATCCATGACCTCCAATGCCCTAGTGTTGGAAAGCGAAAGTGCCTCTTTGATAAAGACCCCGATGGGATTGGCCGAGGTGAAAACCGCAACATGAGCATCATCTGCGAAAGCCCTGAGGTTTGATTGTGCACCAAGCACGGTGATGCAAAAATCATCCCACGATATGGCTTCGATTTCAGGAAATCTTCCGCTCATCCAGGCCTTCATCAGCTGAATATATAGTTCATCAAAAAGCTCAAATTTTTCAGGCAGGTTGTTTTTAAGGGCCTCCCTGGATTTACGGGCCAGCCGGGCGAATTTATCATCTGTCTTGACAAAAGCCTGTATCACGTTTTCGATTACATTGTAGGAGTCGATCTCGTTGAAGCGGGTATCGGTTTCGATTTCCGGAAATTCGATGCCTGCCCTGTGATAACACCCTGCAACGATTTCAGCGGTCTGGTTGTGCCGTTTCTGTGTGCCGCACAAAGTATGCCCAAAGCGCAGACCACGCTCCACAAGCATTTCTCCGAGCTGGCGGGCTTGGGTCCGCCCCAGTTCGGAGAGATTGTCGTAATCACCCCCACCCAGGGTTCCCTGCCCGTGACGCACAAAATGAACAATGCTCATGATGCCTCCTCAATTCCTGCCCGAATTTTGTTTTGATAATGCAACGAAACATGAAAACAAATCAAGCCCGGATGATAAATCCTACCATGATAGCAGTCTTAAAAAGCTGTAATAGCAACGGTACTGTGATGTAATGCGGCAAGGGAAATGAATGTTTCTAAATATACAGCAATTCTTGATCTGAAAGTAATTCGCAGGGAGAAAAATATTTTCTGATGGAAGTGCTCTAAACGATTTTATATAATAAGTGCCTGAACATCTTTGGTTGTGCAATCTGGTAGTGCCAATTGTCTTGATGAGGAGCCGGATATGAAAATACTCAAAACAATTTTCATAATTATTGGAGCAGTATTTTTATTACCAATACTTTTTATCTCCATGCTGATTCTCTTTTGGGAGTTCCGCGATCCTCCTGCGTATGAATTTGATCCAATGCTCAAGGCCCAGACCTGGACCGCGGTGCCTGCCGGTGATGAGATGCGTATCCAGCACAATTCCAATACTGACCTGATTTTTTTTAAAGGGTCGTTTTTTCTGATCCATGCCCAGACAAAATGGCACCTCGAAGATAAAAACGGTGCGCTGTTGATACAGCGTTCAAAGGATGCAAAGGACTGGCAAAACATTGCCCGTATTACAGTTCCCGATACAGATGTGCGTGATCCGAAATTCGCTGAAATCCACGGCAGGCTGTTCCTGTATTTTCTGCCTAATGTGCTCTTCGATCCGGAGCCGGAGACAACCTACTGGAGCGTCAGCGACGACGGTGTTGTCTGGCAGGAACCGCAGGAACTGGATACAATCACATCCGTCTATCACTTCAAGGATGGATCTTCCCGGCAGGTCACCGGCGGCGGCTGGAACATATGGAGGCCCAAAACCAATGATAACAAGACCTGGTATGTCATGGCCAGCGGCAGGAAACCGTTTGTACAGCCGGTTTTTGGGCACAAGGGAACCATCGAGGGTGATGCCGTTGAAGAAGAAGGAACTTTTCCTCTGACCGTGCTTTTTTCCTCGAGTGATGGAATCAACTGGAATGAGGTATCAGAGGTCTATACCGCCCAGGGCACATTTGAGTCGTGCCTTGAGTTTATGCCGGATGGATCCATGATCGCCACCATGCGCTGCAGCAGCCTCGGAACCGGCGGTTATGCCTTCGGCAATCCAACGGCAAACACCATTATTGCGAAGGCAGAGTATCCCTATGCAAAGTGGTCGTATGCCCACAGTTTTATCACACGGCTCGACGGCGCAACCCTGTTCCCTCTGGACGGAAGGATATTCGCGGTCGGCAGAAACCATCTGGGGCCAAGGTCTGATATGGGCAATCACCTGGCGAAAAAGCGTACCGCATTTTTTGAAGTGTTGAACGACCGCCTGGTGTTTCTCTTCGATCTGCCCAGCAACGGTGATACGGCCTACACCGGTGTGGTCAGACGCGGTGACGATATCTATGTCAGTTACTATACCTGCCCGGTCAATAAGGATTATCCCTGGGTTCTGGGCGTGTGCTTTCTGCCCAAAACAGAAATCCGCATGGCCAAGGTCAGCGCACAGGGTCTGATGGACTATGCAGATACCTTTGCATATAAACGCAATTAACACTCAGGAGGTGTAAGATATGGCCTCGAATAATTTGTTTCGACGGTTGATCAATATCATCCTTTCCCTTGTCATCGGTTTTCTGGTCGCATACCCGTTGTTTTTATACGGCAGGCATTTTCTCATTCACTAACAACAGTAAGTACTAAGAGGAGATAGTGAGCATGAAATCGAGGACGTGGCGCTTGATTGCAGTTATCTACTGGGCCGGGGTGTTCTTTGCAGCCGGTTTATTTTACTGGCTGATCTATACCACGCTTTTATAGATACACTTCTGCTTCATTCAAACAGCAGTCTTGAATTTGTGACAGAATCACTCCGAATAAGGGTACATCACAATAGATCAAAGAGATGTATCTTCCAGGGGCCAAGTACGACATACAACCCGCTTTCAGTAAGTTCAGCCGTATCCCGCTTGTAGACCGCATCATCAGCGTGATCCTTGAAGATTATCTGCTTCTTCCCGATGAATTTATCCGGCAGTACTGTCCGGGCCTGAGACGTTGAAGCCGAATAGTTGACAATAACCAGTTTCGTCCGCCCACCTGCGTGCCACAACCATGCGAGGACATTGCCGAAGCTCTCATTGCCCTGCCAGGCAGGGCTTATATCCACAAGCTGCCAGATTCCGCTATGGAATGCCTCGTCGTGTATATACGCAAAAAGTCGTTCATAGGAAGCTATGCATTCAGGGTTTGGCTTCTCCTCCGGTTTTCTCGAGAGCTGAACCGGCAGTTTTACGGTATTGCCTTGTTTCTGGCCGTCGTGAAAGAAATGCATGCCCGGCAGGGTGGCTGTAATGCAGGCTGCCGCAAAGGATTTTTCGATCCCGAATACGGAAGCGGCCCGAGGCTCGTCATGGTTTTCGATGAATCGTACGCATTTTTCCTGGTAGGATAGGTCCGATTTCAGATAATCCTGTATTTTATCTGCTCCGGCATGCACTAAAAGATCGTAGAGTTTTTTGTCATAGGTGTAATCAAAGCCCTGGTTTTGGAGCTCACGCTCCAGGTCCCAGTAGGCCTCGGCGATAAATATGAAATCAGGATATAAGGATTTTACCTGCTCGATGGCTTCCTGCCAGAATTCCCGGCCCGGCTGTTTAAACGTTTCAAGATAGGGGTCCCATGTGGAGGTAAATATCCGGTTGATGACCAGCATGGCCATGTCACAGCGGACTCCGTCGGCCATTAGCGCAATTTTGAGCAGCTCATCTATCAGGGCCTGACGGGCATCGTTCGAAAAATAATTTATCTGGGCCGTATCAGACCAGGGGGAGAAATACGGATCTTTGCCGTGGGCGAGATAACGTTTGTTTATTTTGAAAAACAATTCAGGGTTTTCTGCAGCATCTTTACTTTTGCCCTGAATGAAAAACTCGGGATGATGGTTTGTCCAGGGATGATCTATGGCAAGGTGGTTGGGTACGAAATCCAGAATCAGCCCCAGGCCAAGGCTGTTCAGGTCGGCTTTCAGCTTGAGCAGATCCGTTGTGCTCCCCAGAAAAGGATCAACTTCATACGAGTATATTGCATAGGGTGATCCGGTTACGTCTTGTTCCTGCCAGGC
>JAFGIF010000132.1 GCA_016929755.1 Deltaproteobacteria bacterium
GAAGTGATACGCATGCTCCAAGATCCGAACTATACGCCGAAAACTTCGGCGCAGAAAGAAGAACAGAAACAGGCAATGCCTTTTAAAGCCGTACCACGCCAGCTTACCGGCCAACCCGCAGGCCCCGGAGTCTGCCAGGGCCTGGCCCGGGTTATTCTATCTCCCGCCGACCTTGCCGCTTTCAAGGCCGGCGAAATTATGATCTGCGATGCGATCGATCCTAATATGACCTTTGTGGTACCGCTGGCCGCCGGTATTGTAGAGCGCCGGGGCGGCATGCTGATCCATGGTGCGATTATCGCCCGCGAATACGGCCTGCCCTGCGTTACCGGTGTGCCGGATGCAACCGCACTGATCAAGACCGGTGATGCACTCACTGTCGACGGGTATTTGGGAATCGTGGTTATCGGCTCTTAATTTCACGATGCCCGGAGATATTCTCATTTCATGCAGAAAAACCTCATACAAAGACCTGCATGAATCAAGGAGAAAGAATAAGCCGCGAATCCTGTGATGCAATCCTGATAGCCTGCAACGCACTTTTTTCCTTGTCCTTGATCTCCAGCATAATATCAAAGTCAAACTTAAGCGAAGCTTTCAGGAATTCTTTGAAATCATAAGCATCTATGGTTTCGGCATGCCTGCCTTTGCGCTCACCTTCCTGCTGAGAACTGTAGTCACACATGGGAATACCATCGTCCTTGCGCCACGAACTGCTAATGAGATCAATCACTTCACCAAGGGGCTCACCTGAATTATTCAACAGATGATGAAAGGAATCGAATAGAACCGGTATGCCTGTGGCCTCATGGATTATCAGACAATCGTTGAGGGTATAGCTGATATCGTCGTTCTCGATCACCAGCCGTTTCCTGATTGAAGAATCCAGGCGTTCATAGCGATCAATGAATCTGGCAATGCTTCCCTGCTTATCCCGGTACACACCTCCCACATGGATCTGAATCTTGGCGGAATCGTCCAGCTGCATCAAATCCAGCACCTGCGCATGATATCGCAATTCAGCCACACTGCGCTCAACCACCCCTTTGTCAGGTGAATTGATCACCACGAACTGATCGGGATGCATGGAGATTCGCATGTCATGAACTCGGATAAATGTACCAACCTCCTGAAAATCTCTTTGAAAATGCCCGAGCCAATCAAATTTGCAGACCGGATGCGAAGCAAACGGAACCAGATCGGACGAAATCCGAAAAAACAATATGTTGTGCTGCTGATTGTATTTCAGCATCTCAAGCAGGCAATCAAGGTTATTGCCCGTGGTTTCGATCATGCGCTCGGGTGAGTAATTCTTCAGGCGGAAGGTACGGCTTCCTGAACATCCTATCGATCTGTTGACACATGGGTAGCCAATTTTCATTATATAACACATAGGTATCAGTGAATGAAAAGACAAGCAGGGCATAAAAATCAGGATGTTTTACAAAATATTAACACTTGATTTTCATTTGTTTTACATTTCTTCTGCGCAAGCTGTGTTACATAACAGCCTATAAAAGTTTAATAAAATAATACGAGGGATCTTTTTAATGAATGCACTCTTTATTTATCCCGAGATTCCGGATACCTTCTGGAGTTTTAAATACGCTCTGGATTTTGTGTCAAAACGGGCCGCCTTCCCGCCGCTGGGCCTCCTGACAGTGGCAGCCATGGCCCCTGAATCATGGCAGAAAAAGCTGGTGGATCTTAATATACAGAACTTAAGCGACAACGATCTGGCCTGGGCCGACTATGCTTTTGTAAGCGCCATGCAGGTGCAGCAGGAGTCGCTCAAAGAAATCATCCGGCGTTGCAGGCTCTCCGGGGTACGAATCGTTGCCGGAGGTCCCTATTTTACCACCAGCCAGGAAGATTTCAGCGAGATAGATCACCTGGTGATCAATGAAGCCGAAGTAACCTTTCCTATGTTCCTGGAAGACTTCAAGAGAGGAACGCTAAAACACCGTTATACCTCATCAGAAAAACCTGACCTCTCCCTCACCCCCCTGCCGGATTGGGACCTGATCAATTTCAAATACTATGATTCCATGCTGGTTCAGTTTTCCCGCGGATGCCCGTTTGACTGCGAATTCTGCGACATTGTTCTGCTCAACGGCAGGCAACAGCGCACCAAGACTTCATCACAATTTATCAGTGAAATCGATCTGCTTTATCGCAAAGGCTGGCGCGGCTCTCTCTTTGTGGTGGACGACAACTTTATCGGGATCAAATCAAAAGCCAAGCACATGCTGAAAGAGCTTGCCTCCTGGATGGATGCCCATGGCAGCCCGTTCCATTTCTTCACCGAAGCATCCATGAACCTGGCCGATGACGAAGAGCTGATGCGGCTTATGACAAGAGCCGGCTTCAACAAGGTATTTGTCGGCATCGAAACACCTAACGAAGAAAGTCTCAAAGAAGCGAACAAGGTTCAGAATATGAAGAAAAACCTGCTGGATGCTGTCCGGACAATGCAGAAAAACGGGCTCGAGGTGATGGGCGGCTTCATCATCGGTTTTGACAGCGACCCCGAAAATATTTTCGATATGCAGATCGACTTTATTCAGTCCAGCGGGATTATCATGGCCATGGTCGGACTGTTAGAGGCACTTACCGGAACCAAGCTCTGGAAACGGCTCAAATCCGAGGGTCGGCTCCTGTCCGAATCAAGCGGCGATAACACGGACGGATACATAAATTTCATCCCCAAGATGAAAAAAGAGGCAATCATCCAGGGCTACTACCGCGTGCTCAACACGATCTATGCCCCGAAAGAATACTACCTGCGCTGCATTTCGTTTCTGAAAACCTACCGCCCCCAAAATATCTCGAAAATCAACATATTCGGTATCCTGGCTTTTTTCAAGAGCGCCTGGCGCATCGGCATCAAAAACGAGGAGGGTTTCGGACGCTATTACTGGAAGCTTCTCCTCAAAAGTCTTCTGATCAACCCCAGGACTTTCGGTGAGGCAGTACGCCTGATGATCGTTGGCATCCATTTCCGCAAATCCCTGCTTGTGGATGCTCAGGCCA
>JAFGIF010000133.1 GCA_016929755.1 Deltaproteobacteria bacterium
ATACATGTCGGATTAATCGGTTTGGGCACCATAGGTACCGGGGTTGCAAAAACACTTTTACAAAACTCCAGCCTTTTGGAAAAACGACTTGGTTTTTCTCTTTCCTTAAAGAGCATTGCCGATCTGGATATAACTACCAACAGGGGTATTACCATCCCGGACGGCATGCTGATTCCGGATGCCGATAAAATCCTGGCAGACCCTGAAATAGATATCGTAGTCGAACTGATCGGCGGCACTGAACCTGCCAGAACATTCATTCTCCAGGCCCTTGAGGCCGGCAAGCATGTGGTAACCGCCAACAAGGCACTGCTGGCATCGAAAGGCAAGGAACTCTTTGATGCAGCCCAAACATTCGGCAAAGACCTCTACTACGAGGCAGCAGTTGGAGGCGGTATTCCCATTATCAAAACTTTACGGGAAGCGCTTATTTCAAACAACTTTACCTTTATTTACGGAATCTTGAACGGCACCTGCAATTATATCCTTACTGAAATGACCGAAAGCGGCTCATCATTTACAAATGCCCTTCAAAAAGCTCAAGACCTCGGATATGCCGAAGCAGATCCCACATTTGATATCGAGGGCATAGACTCGGCCCACAAACTTACTTTGTTGTCGAGCCTGGCTTACGGCATTGCGCCTGACATGTCAGGCGTGTATGTCGAAGGAATAACAAACCTGGATACCCTGGACATCACCTTTGCAAAGGAACTGGGATACAAGGTTAAACTTTTGGCTCTCACAATTGACAGGGGTGGGCAGGTGGAAGCCCGAGTTCATCCCACACTGATACCATTCAACTATCTGCTCTCGAAAGTTGATGACGTCTTTAACGCCTTCTATGTCAGAGGTGATGTCGTTGATTCCACCCTGTTCTACGGAAGAGGAGCCGGCATGATGCCAACCGCATCAGCCGTAGTAAGCGATATTGCTGACATCGGCCGAAATATTCAGACCGGCATAGCCGGAAGAATACCCCACTTGGGCTATCGCAAAGATATATCCATAACCAAGACCTACATGCCGATCGGTGAAATATCAACCAACTATTATCTGCGTATAAACGCCCTGGACCGGCCCGGCGTTCTGGCAAAAATTGCCGGAGTTTTAGGTAATCGCGATATCAGCATTGTATCGGTCATTCAAAAGGCCATGCTGAAAAAAGGCGATGTTCCGGTTGTCCTGTTAACCCATGAAGCCAAAGAAGCAAATATGCTCTCTGCGATCGAAGAAATCTCCGCATTCGAGGAAGTAACCGGAAAACCGGTTTTACTGCGTGTTGAAGATAAGAAGCTGAAAAAAAACCCATAAGATGGTTATGAAATCAAAAAAAAACGACTCTCAATCATCAGAAACTATATCCTTAAATATTTCTTGTCTTAAATGGGCAATCATGTAAGCAAGGAGGAGCAAACTTGAAAACCATCATTCTGCTTGGCGACGGCATGGCAGACGAACCACTGGAAGAACTCGGCGGAAAAACTCCCCTGGAAGCATCCCAAACACCATTCATGGACAAGCTGGCCTCCCGTGGCGAAATGGGAATGGTACGCACAATACAACCCGGATTCCCCCCCGGCAGCGATGTAGCCAATATGGCAATCATGGGACTTGATCCGGTCAAGTACTACACCGGAAGAGCACCAATTGAAGCCACCAGCATGGGTGTAAAACTCCAGCAGGACGATACTGCCTTCAGGATAAATTTCGTGACCCTCTCGCGCAGAGAGGCGGGGTTTATCATGGAAGACTACTGTTCGGATCATATTACAACCAAAGAATCAGGTGAACTTATTGAAGAACTTAAAGCATCTTTGCCCTTAAATGAAACGACCCAGTTATATACAGGTATAGAATATCGACATCTGATGGTGATCAAGGGATTTGAGAATGTAGAACTCACAACGACCCCACCTCACGACATTATCGGAGAACATACCGAAACATACTTGCCGAATGACGTAATGCTTAAAAAACTAATCAACGACTCAATGGATATTTTAAAAGATCACCCTGTGAATCTACAGCGCAGAAAGCAGGGCCTGCGAGAGGCAACAGCTATCTGGCCCTGGGGTGAGGGAAAAGGGTTGAATGTCCCTACGTTACAAGATGAATTTCAAATTCAAGGCGCCATGATTTCTGCCGTCGATCTTCTCAAAGGGTTGGGCATACTGCGCGGAATGGAAATTATAAACGTGCCGGGAGCCACCGGCTGGATAGATACAAACTATCTGGGCAAAGCCAAAGCAGCGATTGAGGCCCTCTCCCGGGTCGATGTGGTATATGTTCATGTTGAAGCACCGGATGAGGCGGGCCATGCCGGTCTTACCCGGGAAAAAATTCAGGCTATCGAGAATTTTGACAAAATGGTTGTAGGTCACACTCTGACCAGCCTTGAAGCCCAGGACATCAATTTCAGAGTCCTGTTCATGCCGGACCACCCGACACCAATTGCAAAACGCACCCACACAGCGGATCCGGTCCCATTCGTCATTTATGACAACCGGAATCCTCAGAGAAATTCGTGGAAATTCAGCGAAAGCGAAGCCAGGAACACCGGGGTCTTCCTTGAGCAGGGACACTCTCTGCTCAAACGTCTTTTGAGCTGAACATTCCGTCGGATCACTAGCGTCTGAATACAGAAACAAAACTGCTCTGCCGCTCGATCTCGATTTCGAGCCGGGAGAGCAGGAAATGCATATCCTTTGTCGAAAAATCCGCTTTCTGGCAGTGAATCTGACCCAGGGCTTCCTTGTCCACTGAGAAGAAGTATTGATCCTTAAGCGGCGATATCCCCTTGAAGGTACACAGAATGTCGGCCAAATGAACACAAGCGACAAACAGAGGGTCGTTCTCAGCCTTTGATGGATCATGATGGAAGGATGTGACATCAGCGATATCCGGAGGAAACATCCAGGATTTCAAAAGCCTTCCACCAATTTCTGCATGACTTATTCCATAGAACCTCAATTCCAGTGCATGGTAGGTTAATTTGTTCTTCGGATCATCCATACTTACCAATAAACGGTTGAAGAGTTCCGGCAGATACTGGCCCAGAAATATTTTCCCCACATCATGCAATAGACCTCCCACGAAGTACTTTCCGTCCATTCTCATTTTTAAATAATCGGCAATCATACGGGTTGCCACGGCAACTGCAAAACTGTGTCTCCAGAGTTTATCGGAGAATTCGGAACCTCGACGATCAAACAGTTTCAGCACCGACATACTTAGCGCAATATTCTGGATTTCCTGAAATCCCAGTACCACAACCGCATGAGATACCGTGGAAACCTTTTTTACAAATCCATAGTAGGCCGAGTTTGAAACTGCCAGTATCTTGGCTGTCAGGACCGGGTCGCTCTCAAGGATCTTCGTCAAATCCGAGGCAGATGTATTCTTGCTGCTGGTTACATCAAGTATCTCCTGGACAATTGTGGGTAGTGTAAGGATATCCTTTGTCCTTGACAGGATTTCGAGTATGCGTTGCCTGGTACTTTCAGGGCTGGATATTTTCTCCACTATGCTATTTCTCGGAAGCTTGGCATATGAACTTTAGTCTGCACTCGCCTGACCGATTATTTGCATGAGTATTCCATAATACACACCTCAGGCTTGATCATGTTCAGCAACTATGTATAATACTAATATGAGGACAAGACTTCATGCTGGCAATTGTTGATCAGAATAACATATTTCTACCTACGCATAGTTTTACTATACAGGTAGACCCTAAAATCATCTCTTTTTTGCGCATAGAAAATGAAGTTGTTCTGTATTTTAAAAAACCGGTCATGGTTGGAGATATCGGGTTGAAATGTACAATTAATAATGTTCACTCTAACACCCTTTACCTGAAAGGAATCTGTCGCATGCGAGCCAAAGAAATCCTGGAGCATGATTTTGGCACAATGGAGGTGGCAGATCTGCTTGACATCTACGAAAAAAATCTTATCAACGAGGGCCTCATCCAGGGGGTAAAGGCCCTCGTTCGCATTCTACTGCCCGGCACCACCAATATTATCCAGACGAAGAACCCGGGACATTTTGCCGACATGCTGGCCACATCAATCGATCTGGCACATGCCGAAAAGGCCAGGTTACTCAACACACCTGACAGCATTGCCCGCATCAAGCTGCTTTTCGGTTATCTGAACCGGCTCAATTCCAGAACTCAGAAATCCATCGAGGCAAAGACTAACAATCCATTCGCTGAAGATATCAAAGAATTGGAGGAAAAAATCGAGAGAATCCCTCTTTCTGATGATATCCGATCCGTACTCAACAAAGAATTGGGCAGGCTCAAACACATGCACCAATTTTCTCCTGAATATTCTCTAAGTCGTAACTATATTGAATTCGTGCTCGAAATGCCCTGGGGTATATATGCCCCTGATCATCTCGACATTGAAAAAGCCCAGGCGATTCTCGATCAGGACCACTTTAACCTGAAAGATGTAAAAGAAAGAATTCTGGAATTTCTGGCAGTGAAAAAGCTTAACCCGGAATCAAGAGGATCCATTCTCTGTTTCTGCGGACCACCCGGCGTCGGCAAAACATCTTTGGGAAAAAGCATCGCATTAGCCATGGGAAGGGCCTATATTAGGATCTCACTGGGAGGCATCCACGATGAAGCGGAAATCAGAGGGCACAGGAGAACCTATATAGGTGCGATGCCGGGCAGAATTATAAAGGAGCTTCAACGCTCTAAAACCCTAAACCCTGTTTTTGTCCTGGATGAAATCGACAAAATCGGCAAAGACTTCCGCGGAGATCCGGCCTCGGCACTGCTGGAAGTGCTGGACCCGGAACAGAATTTTTCCTTTAAGGACAATTATCTCGAAATTCCCTTTGATCTCTCACACGTGATGTTTATCGGTACCGCTAATACGATAGAGACAATCCCTCCGACCCTGCTGGATAGAATGGAGGTTATCGAAATACCAGGCTATACAGATGAGGAGAAATTTAATATTGCCCGGGTACATTTGCTCCCAAAAAAATCCCGAGCTGCAGGTCTTCCTGTCAATAATCCAAAGTTTCAGGATGATGCGATAAAACTGTTGATAAGCGACTTCACCATGGAATCCGGGGTACGCAATATCGAGAGAAAGCTTGAGGCCCTCTACAGAAAACTGGCCAAAAAGCAGGCAGCCGGAGAAAAACTACCCAAGAAAATCACCACCAAGGTGGTCAGGGAATATCTCGGCCCACCCCCCCGACATAAGGAACAGGCCATGGAGCACGACATGGTCGGCATTGCAACAGGTCTTGCGTGGACATCCACAGGAGGTGAAATCCTTCTGATCGAAACCACGTCCATGCCGGGCAGCGGCAAATTAGAACTGACCGGTAATATGGGCACAATCATGCAGGAATCCGCCCGGATTGCACTGGGGTATATCAAGAGTAATGCAACCGGTCTGAATATTGACCTGGTTGATTTTTCCAAAATAGACATTCACATCCATGTGCCGGCCGGAGCAATTTCCAAAGATGGACCCTCAGCAGGACTAGCAATGCTGACCGCCCTTGTCTCGCATTTTCAGGGCAAAGCCCTTCGTCACGACACAGCAATCACCGGTGAGGTAACTCTGACCGGAAGAGTACTGCCTGTGGGCGGTATAAAAGAAAAGATCCTGGCGGCTCAGCGTGCAAATATATCACGGGTTCTTTTACCCGCCAAGAACGAACCCGAAGTTCTCAAGCTATCTGAGGATACCAAGCATAGTATTCAAATTCTATATGCTGATTCATTTCTTGATGTCTTCCCCCATGTTTTCAGGGAAAGATACGATTCGGTTTCGCCCCCTCCGGTCTGAACCATCCGGCATCTCGCTCAAAACAGCTGAATTGCGGTTCAACTGATATCAATCAACATGCGGTACAGCACGTTCCGGCTCAAAAGTGTTTCTTCGGTAAGAACTCTGAGTATATCCTTTTTTGTATAACCTGACTCAATTAATTTTTTTGCTCTTTGCCTGAGCAGATCTTCGTCGACATCAAGTCGTTGAGAGCTTCCTTTTACAAGAACAACGATCTCACCACGAGGTGGTGTTCGGTTTATAACAGCCAGCACCTCATGAACGCTGCCTATGATATACTCTTCATGAATCTTGCTGATCTCTCGGGCAATACATATCTCGCGCTCGGAAAGTGTCTCGCTTAGAGATTGTAGAGTTTTGAGAATCCTGGCCGGTGATTCATAAAAGACGCTCATCTCTTGACTGAGCGAAATTTTGAGAAACTCTTTCTTGGCAAGACCTTTCTGGCGGGGGAAAAACCCGATGAACCGAAAGGGCCCATCGAATCCAGAGGCACAAATTGCAGTAATAAAGGCACATGGCCCTGGCAGAGCCTCAACCCTGATTCCTTCTGATCGCACCCGAGAAATCAGTATGGTCCCGGGATCAGAAATTGCCGGTGTTCCGGAATCACTGACCAGGGCAACATCCTGCCCCTTTTCCAGCATTCCCATTATTTCATTCACCCTGCTCGCTTCGCTGAATTTCTCATATGAAATTAATGGCTTTTTGATTTTGTAGTAATTCAAAAGTTTCTTTGTGTGGCGGGTATCCTCACACGCAATCATATCAACCGAGGCGAGAACCTCACGAGCCCTGATTGTAAAATCAGCTAAATTTCCGATCGGTGTAGGTACAATATATAAAGTGCCTCTTTTCATAATTTACGGAATTTTTCTCCTTTTTTAGTCATATATAATTATGCTATATAGTATATTCCATCAGATTAAAAGGAAGGTTCTTGTCTATGGAATCGCTAAGGCTAGGCAACAAGAGATGTCCGAAAAAGCTTGAAGCCACTCCTGAATACATGAAAAAACTATTCATCATGCCCGACTCTTCCGACAGGTTTGTTGAATTCGGGGTACACCTGCTTGACATGATTCACGATTTCTTCAAGGAAAAAAAAGGTATACATTCTTCGATCTCCATAAACAAACTAGGCAATAAATTCAGCAATATAGACCTTCCTAAAAGCCCTGCTCTCGTACATGACGTACTTGATGATATCAAGAACAATATCATCAGGCACTCAGTCAAGGTTGCCAATCCATACTATATTGGCCATATGACCTCAGCTATCCCCTACTTCATGATCCTGTTGGAGATGATTTCCGTCAGCCTGAATCAGAATCAGGTGAAAATTGAAAGTGCCAAAGCATCATCATTCGTGGAGAGAGAATTTATATGTTGGATGCACCGCCTTGTTTATCGTGAATCTTCAGATTTTTACACCAAAAACATTCAGAACCGACGCATTGCCCTGGGCAATATCACCTCGGATGGAACCATAGCCAACCTGACAGCATTGATGTTGGCTATGTCAAAGGCCTTCCCTCCTCAGGGCAATAAATTCAAAGGACTCAAGGAAGAAGGTCTGCATACTGCCCTGAATTATTATGGATACCGTCAGGCTGTAATCCTGGTCTCCAAACGCGGACATTATTCTATCTGTAAATCCGGAACTATACTTGGCATCGGGAAAAAAGGAGTAGTCACTATACCGGTTCACCCTTATACCAACAAAATCAACATTGACAAGCTTTGGCAATGCGTTGAAAAGATCAAAAAAGAAGACAAGAAGATCGGCCTTCCAACGAAATTTGTTGCAGTTATCGGCATCGCCGGAACCACTGAAACGGGTAATATCGACGATCTGGAGGCCCTTCATGATGTGGCCCTCGAACTTGGTGCACACTATCATGTTGATGCTGCATGGGGCGGAGGGTCCTTGCTCATGGACTCCTGCAGAAACAACTTGAAAGGTATTGAACTGGCTGATACGGCATCTCTCGACTCGCACAAACTGCTGTATGCACCGAATTCGATGGGTATGTGCCTTTTTAAAAATGTTGAAGATTCCCAGTATCTCTATCATACATCAAATTATATAATCAGACGCAGTTCGGTTGATCAGGGCAGGTTTACGGTCGAAGGATCGCGTCCTTTTGCCTGTCTGAAACCATGGGCAGCTCTAAAGATAATTGGCAGAAACGGCTATAAACTTATTTTTGAGCATGCCAAAGACCTTCAAAAAACCTTTACTGAGCTGATTGAAAAGGATCCTTTATTCGAACTTCTCAATATACCCGAACTCTTCATTATCAACTATCGCTTCGTACCGCCCGAACTCAAACCCATTCTGGATGAACTCATGGAGAACCCAAAGGAGAATTCCAACCAGATCTCGGCTGTCAATAAGATGATCAATTATATTAATGTTGAACTGCACAAAACAATCAGAGAACACGATACATCTTTTGTTTCGCGTACCCGTTTGGAATCAACCAGATATTCACCACGCAAAGTCGTTGTGTTGCGAGCTATTACAATCAATCCAAATACCGAAAAATACATGTTAAGAAAAATCCTCAACGAGCACCGTACACTGGGACTGAGAATCTGGAATGATACGTGCTTGCCGAAAACCAGGTTAAACATTTACAACATGCTGAATAAAATCAAAGCTACTGTCTGAGGCCGGAAGCCCAAAGAATACTTGATACTGTTCCTACGTACGCATTTTACGAAAATCACCAAAAACACCATTCAGCCGGGCAACTGATTTTCCAGTATCGAATTCCAACAGGCAAGTACATCCTCTTCTTCCTTCTTTGGAGTATAGACAGTGAGAATAAATCTTGATGCCTTGTGTGCCATTTGGGATAATGATATGGGATTGTCATTGTAAATCTCGATTACATATTCGACGGTTTTGGCGAACTCAATAACATTTCCCATTTCAACAGGAAACGCGAACTCAGACAGAAAATATTCCCTGCCTCCCATTCCATCATAACCGATCACAATACAACCACAGGCCATGGCCTCAGCCGGTGGTAGGGAAAATCCTTCC
>JAFGIF010000134.1 GCA_016929755.1 Deltaproteobacteria bacterium
ACCATTTTCGTGTATATTCTTTGAGTTTTTTATTAATTCATTTATCGACATATCTCTGCCGGGGCTAAAATTTAATCAGCAGGTATTAATCAAAAGAAAATATCATCTTATGGTTTCAGTGGTTGCCGGGAAATATGATATTGAATACATCCCTTAAAACGATGTAATACTTGAGGTATGAAAAATCCGGTTAAGCGCGTTGCGGCGATCCATGATTTGTCCGGTTTCGGCAGGGCTTCCCTAACCGTTGTAATGCCGATTCTTTCCACCATGGGCATCCAGGTCTGCCCCCTGCCCACTGCGGTGCTCTCGACCCACAGCAAATTTACCGAATACCACTTCGTTGATCTGACCGAGCATATGCCGGAGATAATCCGGCATTGGAAGGATCTGGGCCTTGAGTTCGATGCCATCTACAGCGGGTTTCTCGGTTCTCATCGCCAGATTGCGATTGTGATCGAATTTATTGAACATTTCAGACGTGATCGGCAGTTGGTGGTGGTCGATCCTGTGCTCGGAGATGACGGAGTCCTTTATGGACCGTTGTCTGTTGATATGATCGATGAGATGCGTTCCCTGATCGCATTTGCGGATGTAATTACTCCCAACCTGACCGAGGCCGCCCTGCTGCTGGATAGGCCATACAATCCTAAGGTAACGGTCAATGAGGTGAAAGACTGGATCGTAAGCCTTGCTGGGAAGGGCCCGCAGATAGTGATTGTTACGTCCGTACCCGAGATCGAACAGGGCAAGAAGACTTCAGTTATTGCCTATAATAACAAAGACAGACGCTTCTGGAAGGTCATGTGCGAATATCTGCCGGCCAATTATCCCGGAACCGGGGATGCTTTTGCCAGTGTGGTCGTCGGGAGCCTTCTACAGGGAGACAGCCTGCCGATTGCTCTTGACCGGGCGGTGCAGTTCATCTCGCTCGGAGTACGGGCGACCTTTGGTTATTCATACGATACCAAGGAGGGGATTCTTCTGGAGCGGGTGCTTGATAACCTGCGCTCGAGCGTACAGATATGCAGCTATGAAATCCTCGATTGACGAACAGACGATTCACATGGTGGTAACCGATCTGGATGGGACGCTGCTGCAACCTGACCATACCATTAGTCTCAAGGATTATCAGACCCTTTTGCAACTCAGAAAAGCCGGTATTTGCCGGGTGATCGCTACCGGAAGATCGTTGTTTTCAGCACAAATAGCATTGGCAGATGATCTACCCTTAGATTATCTCATCTTTTCCTCGGGCGCCGGGATTGTTGACTGGAAAACAAAACAGATCCTGTTCTCACGCTGCCTGGAAGCGAAAGCAGTGGGCGAGATCGCCAAGTTTCTAATCGCACACAATTTTGATTTTATGATTCAGGATCCAATTCCGGAGAATCATACATATGCCTATTTCCAGACCGGCAGAGAAAATCCTGATTTTGAACTGCGCAATGAGATTTACCATGAATTCGCCCGGCCGCTCGATATAGATCCGCGGGATTTCGGTCGGGCCTGCCAGATTATTACCATCATCCCCCAGGATGTGGCGGCGTATGAACAAATCCGGCGGCAGCTAAATCATGTCAAGGTGATCCGCGCCACATCCCCGCTCGATGGGAATTCCATCTGGGTAGAGATATTCCCCCGGGGTGTTTCCAAAGGACACGCCACCGAGTGGTTGTGCGAGCGAATATCGATCAATCCAGCCAGTGTGCTGGGAATCGGCAATGATTATAATGACATCGACCTGTTAGAATGGGTCGGTCACGCTGTGGTGCTTGCCAATGCTCCTGCCGATTTGAAGGAAACTTATGAGGTAGCCGCCAGCAATAGTAACAGTGGTTTCAGCAATGCCGTGCGTCTGAAAATCACTCTGTGATCAAGGATCTGTCTGTAGTTATTCCCATTCAATGGTGCTGGGAGGTTTGGAACTGATGTCGTACACAACCCGGTTAACCCCCTTGACCTCATTGATGATTCTGCTTGATATACGTGCCAGATATTCATAGGGCACCTTGACCCAGTCAGCTGTCATGCCGTCCATGCTGGAGACAATCCTGAGAGCGACTACATTGGCGTAGGTACGTTCGTCACCCATAACACCCACTGTCTTTACCGGCAGCAAAACGGCAAAAGATTGCCAGATATCAGAATAGCCCGGATAATTCCTGAGCTCTTCCTTAACTCTGAGATCCGCCTGCTGGAGAATCTTCAGGTTTTCTGCAGTGACTTCTCCCAGAATTCTGACTGCAAGGCCGGGGCCGGGGAACGGCTGACGATTTACCAGGTTTTCGGGAAGCCCCAATTCCTTGCCAAGCAGGCGCACTTCGTCTTTGAATAGTTCCTTGAGCGGCTCTATAAGCTCGAATTTCAAATCCGGGGGCAATCCGCCTACATTATGGTGACTCTTGATCGTTGCCGAGGGTCCGCCCTTGGCTGAACGGCTTTCGATTACATCGGGGTAGAGTGTTCCCTGGGCAAGAAAGGTTGCGCCACCAATACGATCGGCTTCATTGTAAAAAACGTCAATGAATGTACGGCCGATGGCCTTGCGCTTCAGCTCTGGTTCTGTAATCCCCTTCAATGCGTTCAGAAACATCTGCCGGGCATCTACAATATCGAGATTAAGTGGGTATTCATTGGTAAAGATGTGTTCTATTTCCTCAACCTCTCCTGCACGCAAAAGACCGTTGTCGACAAATATTGCGGTCATCTGGTCGCCGATGGCTTTGTTGATAAGGGCTGCAACCACTGCGGAATCAACACCTCCTGAAAGTCCGCAGATAACATTCGCATCACCTACCTTCGAGCGGATTGTTGAAACGGAATCTTCTACAAATCCGGCCATTGACCAGCCACCCGAACATTTACAAATGGAATACAGAAAGTTTTTTAAAAGTTCGTGTCCTCTTGGAGTATGCACGACTTCAGGATGGAATTGAACGCCGTATATCTGCCGCTTCAAGTCTCCCATTGCAGCAATGGGACAGTCCGAAGTATGAGCCAGCAATGCAAAATCCCGGGGCAGTCCAATAACTTGATCTCCATGACTCATCCATACATCCATAGAATGGCCGAGATCGGCAAAAAAACCCTTTGAATTGTCTATATCAATGGTTGCATGGCCATATTCGCCGCCCCTGCCTTTCTCAATCGTGCCTTGGAGGACCTGGGTAATGTGCTGCATGCCATAACAAATGCCCAGCACCGGTATATTAAGTGTAAGAATATCCGGGTCCATTTCAGGGTGATGTTCATCGAGGACGGATGCCGGTCCACCGGAAAGGACGAGCGCTTTAGGGCTGATACGTGAGATTTCTTTTGCCGTAATATCATGCTCAACGATTTCGCAATAGACGCCCAGTTCGCGAATACGTCTGGCGATGAGTTGGGCGTATTGTGAACCAAAATCCAGGACTGCTACCATTTCACGCATATGTATTCCTCATCATTTATTACCGGCGGATTCAGGTCGGGTATATTAATCATCTTCACAGCCGGGATTATCTTTAAGATTCCTTGCCTGAACAGAATTCAAACTTATCGAATTGTTGTGGAACATCAGTCGGATATTCGCCGGTAAAACAGGCTGATCCATAAAGTCCCTTGTTTTCGACCGAATTAAGCATTCCCTCAACCGACAGATATGCTAACGTATCGGCGTCAATGCGTTTGCGTATTTCCTCAACGGATTTATTGGCACCGATCAGTTCTTCCTGACTCGAAATATCAATACCGTAATAACAGGGAAATTTCACCGGAGCCGAACTGATCCTGACATGGACTTCTTGTGCTCCGGCACTGCGCAATAGTCTGACAATCTGCCGCAATGTGTTCCCCCTTACAATCGAATCATCAACCAGCACGATTCTTTTGTTTTTGATAACACCCGTAACCGGATTGATCTTTACCTTTATATCGAGCTTTCTCTTGTTTTGATGAGGAGCAATGAATGTGCGGCCAACATAATGGTTTCTGATGAGCCCGATTTCATAGCGTATGCCGGATTCCCTGGAGAACCCAAGCGCTGCCGTATTGGCGGAGTCGGGTACCGCAATCACGATGTCGGCATCGACAGGTGCTTCTCTCGCAAGTTGTTTGCCGAGATTGCGGCGAACTTTATCTACTTTCTCTCCAAAAATAATGCTGTCCGGCCTGGAAAAATATACATGTTCGAATATGCAGTAACTTTTGCGCGATGCGGCTGGAAGCCAGTATGATGAAATTCCCGAGTCGCTAACCTCTACTACTTCTCCGGGCTCAATCGATCTGATATATTCGGCTCCGATTATATCGAATGCGCATGATTCGGAAGCGATTACAGGCACATCTCCCAACATGCCCAGATTAAGAGGCCTGAATCCATGCGGATCTCGTGCAGCAATAAGTTTATCCGGTGTGAGAAAGACAAAGCTGTAAGCACCCTCAAGTTGATTGAGAGAATCCATGATCATTTCAATCATGGTTGTTTTTTGCGAGCGGGCAATAAGATGCAATACAATTTCGCTGTCAGTTGAGGCCTGAAAAATTGAGCCCTTTTGTTCCATGTCTTTTCTAAGGACGGCTGCATTGACCAGGGTACCATTATGTGCCGCTGCTATCTGGCCGGTTTTGCATTGAATTACAATTGGCTGAGCATTTACAATATCACCGGAACCTTTAGTTGAATAGCGGTTGTGGCCGATTGCGGCATGCCCCTTCAGGCGGGGCATGACATTCGGGTCGAAAAATACCGACCATACCAGGCCGAGGCCTTTATGAAAATATATTTCATTTCCATCCGTGGAAGCAATGCCTGCACTTTCCTGGCCCCGGTGCTGAAGCGCATACAGGCCAAGATAAACTTTCTCGGCAGCTTTTGAATCACCGAAGATACCAAAGACACCGCAACTTTCATGGAGTTCATTCATTAGTCTCTCATTTAATTGAATTTTGCTGCGCGCATGTAATGGTGTGGCAGGTTTTTGTTCTTCATGATAATGATTTGTAAAATCATTAGTTGTAATAATTAATTGATAATCTGTCCGGTATAGACAGTATCAACAGGCCCGATAAGCCAGACGTCATGGTATTGTTTGTCCTCGATTTGGAAATCTATTACCAGTTGTCCGCCGGGCATGTTTACATGCACTGGAGGTCCGGAAACATCACGAAATGCATAACTCAACAGTGCTGATGCGACAGCTCCGGTACCGCAGGCTAATGTCTCAGCCTCGACCCCACGCTCGTATGTGCGCACAGTGATTTGATTTTTACCCGAGATCTGAACGAAATCCACATTAGTTCCTGCCGGTGAGAAATGCTGATGATATCGTATGGCCGGCCCCAAAGTTTCGATTTCAATGCCGGACACATCTTCACAAAAGAGAATTGCATGCGGAACCCCGGTATTGACCGAGTAGATGGTGATCTTCCGGCCGGATACAGGCAAGTTTATGTACTGCTGCATGTCGTACGGATCAGTCATCTTGATTGCTACGGCATCTTTATCTATTCTGGCATCAATAACGCCCGCCAGGGTTTTGAAGCTCATTTGTTTCGGGGCAATGCCATGGCTGTAGGCGAAATCAGCTGAACAGCGGGCTCCGTTTCCGCACATCTCGGCTTCACTGCCGTCGGCATTAAATATTTTCATGGTAAAATCAGTTTCATCGCATGGCTCGATGAGCAGGATACCATCGGCACCAACACCGGTACGTCGTGGGCATAATTTGCGGGCGGTTTCACTCCAGTTCAGGCGGTATTGTTTCGACATATTGTCAATAACAATAAAGTCATTGCCGGTGCCGGACATTTTTGAAAAATATATTGTATCAGCTGAAATTGTTTTTGCCATTGTATATCTACGCTTTATAATGCCCTATTTTCGTTAATAAATTAAAAAATCAACGAGGGTTTGATTGTTTTAAACATACTCTCAATTGCAAGTCAAGCTGGTATGATGAGGCATGGGTGTCGTTAATGAATGTTAAAAAAAACCGTCAGGGAAACGATAAGGATCTTACATCGGCGATGAAGTTAAAAAAAGGCGATACCCTGGAAGAAGAGGTGGCGGTGCCGGATTGAAATCGTAAAGGTTCATGTAAACCGGTTGATGTATTTATCAGGTATTTGGCTTTCTTGATAAAAAAGCGCCCCTTATTACAGAGGCGCTTCAGTAAGTATTAATATAATTATAGTTTTTGCAGCAGTTTTTCCGCTTCGGCTTTCTGGTCTGCATCACCATTCAGAACGGCCTTTTCCAGAAGCCCCTTTGCTTCATCAGCGTATTCCTTTTTGTTTTTTTTCAGAAGGGATTCCGCCAGATAGATCTGTCCCTCAGGATCGTCCGGGAAGTTCTGCTGAAATTCTCGGAGTAATTCAACAGACTTATCGACATCGCGGCCAGCGATACCGGGTAGGACAAACCAGAACCGTCCCAGGGCGATCATGGGCCCGCCGTCGTTGTACATTTTGTCGATTTCATAGGCTTTCTCGAGGCTGGATTGGGTTTTTCCTTTCAAGCCTTCTCTTATTGCAGTCATAATGCCGGTTCCATCGGAGTATACAGCTACACTGAGACCATAAAAATAATAGCCTTCCACCTTGTCGGGTTCGATTTCGGTGGCCTTTTCAGCAAGAGCCATTGCTTTGTTACCGTATTCCTTACAGATGTCTTTCCAGCCGTCAACCTGTGCTTTGTTGGCCTCATCGCCGTAGTTTCTGTATGCCTGGGCAGCTTTCCAGTGAGCTTCATAGCTGTTAGGATTAGCCTCAATATACTTGAGGTACAGGTCGCCGGCCTTTTTTAGGTTGTCAACTCCGCCCTGATCAAAGAGTACTTGTGCCTCAGCCAGATAATCCTGTGCCATCAGAGTGGCTGGCAGACAAAGGCAAAAAAGGATAAAGATGCTTCCCCGTAGAAATTTTTTCATTAAAACACCCCCTTACAAAAAATTGTGATTTAGACTACAGATTATCTCTATCTAATCAAATTTGCAAGCGAGATTATTGTTCTATTCCGCTGGGGTTTTCCCAAAGAGGGATGAATCTATATTACAGGCAATGATTTAATATAAACCTGTTTTTGCCAAAAAAATTTATTTGTTGAAAAAAACGTTTGCTTGCCCTACACAATAAATTATGGGCCATGAGAGCATATCTGCTCAAATGCCACCGAGAAACTCTGTGGCATTTGAGTTGCCTTACGCAAGCAACGGTCATCTGAAAGTACGCAATTCTGAACCTCAGAGACTGTTCTACGAAAGAACAATCAAAAACACCGGGTGTGGCTCGAAAACCACTTCTACCAGATCTGTGTATGGGGCAATGTATTTTGTGACAACCTATGGCATGGATCCCATGGTATCCAAAGCGTCTGTCATCCATGAGCTTGTTCATGAGCGGCAAAACAACAATGTTTTTCAAACAAATCCATGTCGCGCTTATCCCGTTCAAAAAGAATATATGCATCCTCAGGTAGATTTACGGATATGAAATAACCATGCATCGAGGTGGACTATCATGATAGGTATTGTTTCCGATCCGATTTTTATGCGGCATGATACCGGCGGATATCATCCCGAAAGCCCATTGCGTATCCAGTCTATCCACAACCTGTTTGCCGGGGGTGGGCCTGATTTTATTCTGGTTGAACCACAGGAAGCTGCCGTTGAAGACATTTTACAGGTGCATGAAAAAAGATATGTTCAACATATACGGCAATCATGCACCTCAGGCCGGCTGGTCGATCTTGATCCGGATACGATTTGTTCTGCGGGTTCGTATGATGTGTCTCTTCTGGCGGCAGGTTCTATCATAAAGCTTGCCGATATGGCGCTACGCTCAGAGATAACCGGGGGCCTGGCTTTCGTACGGCCGCCAGGACATCATGCAACATCTGACCAGGCTATGGGATTTTGTATATTCAACAACGTGGCGATTGCCGCAAAATGGGCCAACATCAATCATGGAATAAAAAAGATTTTGATCGTTGATTTTGATGTCCATCACGGTAACGGTACCCAGGAATGCTTTTATAATGATGACAGTGTCTTGTATTTCTCAACCCACCAGTATCCTTTTTATCCCGGTTCAGGATCTCTTTCGGAGATCGGAAAATCCGCAGGAGAAGGATTCACCGTAAACTGCCCCCTGTCTTCCAGGAAGAATGACGCTCAGTACGCAAGTATTTATCAGCACATCCTGGCTCCCATCGTGGAAGTTTTCAAACCTGGGCTGATCCTGGTATCAGCGGGCTTTGATGTGCATGCAATGGATCCTATCGGAGGTATGAATCTCAGTTCTGAGGGCTTTGGTGCCATTGCCGGCATTATTCAGGAGGCAGCCCGCAAAATCAATGCCCCCGTTGTCTATACCCTGGAAGGTGGATATCACCGCGAAGCCATGCGGGATTCAATTTCCCGCATGCTGGATGTTATTATCCACATGAGGAATAGTGCCGTCGAACCTGTCATGTGGTCTGAATTGGATACGATCATGGAAATGCACAGGCACAACTGGAATCTTTAGCCGATCTTGCTATAAAGTTTCCTCCCCTAATTGCCGAAACACCTAATATGTTGGAGTCCCGTTCTATTGAAGCTGTAGCGGTAAAGCAATATCAGCCGGGCGAGATAATTGTGCGCGAAGGCAGTCCAAACGATGTATTCTATGCAGTTCTGCAGGGAGAAGTCCAGATCTACCAATTGGACAAGGCAATTCGGATTCTCTCCGAGCGTGATGTGTTCGGGCTCGAGAACTACTATCGAGATTTGCCATACAGCACCACTGCAAAGGCGCTAACCATTTCGAGAATTGCTGCTTATCGCTGTGATCTGATAGAAGAGATTACCTTTTCAAAACCGGGTTTTATTGAGATGATGCTCAAGTCCGCATATCTCCAGATAGAGCAGACTACATCGGTGGCCCAGGCAAACATTCCCTACAGTGAAGTTATTAATCTTGATCTGCGTGAATACAACGATGGTGAGGTTATCATTGAAGAAGGGGTATACGGAACCGAGATATACAGGCTCTGTCAGACGGAAGGCGGACTGGAAGTTCTGAAGAAGGGACAACGCATCGCATTGATTACCTCTCCGGGCGAGTTTTTCGGTGAAATGAGCTTTATTCTGAATGAACCCAGAAGCGCTACCATTCGTTCAATAGGAAAAAGTGTAGTAGAAGTCATCCCTGTCCATGAGGGTGATCGCGAGAAACTTATCTATGAAAATCCAGAGGTGGCTAATTGTATTATTACATCCCTGGCACAGAGGCTCAAGCAGACAAGCCTGCTTGTTGTTGAATAAACATCAAGAGTTGCTTTCAATCAGTTTTCTAATTGCCGGGATAGACTCGAGTGCCTGGTTTCTGCCAATAGATAAAGCTTCTTGAACCCTGGTAAATTCCAAAGAACCTATGTCGGTAACATCCGGTGAGATAAGTATGTCAGGCCGAACACTGGCGAGCATCAGTCTGTTTTTCTGATACTGTTGGATATTGGTGGAAGATACTAGAATTTCAAAAATATTGAGGGTGTTCACCTTGTCTTTTTTAAAAAGACTGTTTTCAAAAATTGCAGATATTTTATCCCTGCTCTGGATAAGCTGATAATGTAACGTTGATACAAGATCAATGTCTTTTATGGTTTCCGCATACGAGGTATTGATCTTTTTCAATATATTCCTGACCAGCGGCCTGACTCCTTCAAACATCTGTTGAGAACGGATAACATTGACTACATGATCCACAATCCACAGGGAAATATCTTCTTCCTTTTCTAATATTTGCTTTTCGGCACGGACAATAGCTTTTTTCTGGGCCGGATTGAACCTGCCAGGCAGCCGGGGATGTAGATTACAGGCTATGGTATACTGCGGAGAGTGTGATTTCAATACGTCCAGAGGCAGGGGATCGGATACACCGCCGTCGGTCAGAAGACGGTCCATGAGCACAACCGGTTTGAAAATTCCGGGCATTGATATGCTTGCCATGAGAGCATCTATGAGGGGACCCTTGTCTATGGCAATGGTTTCCCCGGTGAGCAAATCTGTTGCCACTGCGATAAATTTCACCGGTAGTTCATCAATGAGAACATCGCCGATGATTGTTTTCAGGAAAGTACGTGCCCGTTTCCCCGCCAGTAAACCCGAGAACGGGAATACCGGATCTACATAGTAACTCAGCGACTCTTTCCAGGAGAGATCTTCAATTATTTCCTTGACCATTTCGATTTTACCGGTGGCATAGATTGCACCGGCCAGTGCCCCGGCACTGGATCCTACGATAATGTCGATGGGTATCTGATGCTCGGTCAGGACCTCCATTACTCCTAAATGTGCACCACCTTTTGCTCCGCCGCTGTCGAGAGCGATACCCCAGGATGGTCGTTTTGACTGCATGCCACCGGTTTACTAAATATACAATCAATATTCAATATGGGATATATGGAAGAAAGCGGAACAATTGTATTGAGGATGGATAAAATTTATTTTTCTTTTCGAAAGCATCAAAACTGTTTGGCCTGTTATTTTAGACTTGGAAGATCAAAAATCAAGAAACAGCAGGAATTTGCCGAAAATTATTCAATATGAATGTTTTCTGGCTCGGAAAAAAAACAAAACCACCGCCAGGCATTGATTTTCAGATCGCAGGCGGGATTAACGAGGTAGTTGAAAACAGCCTTGTGTTTGTGGATGATCTGCGTTTTCTCAATGGCAATTCACACAATTATAGCCGGGTGTACCTGGTCACAGACAAGCCGGCATCACAAAAACTCTCAAACAAAGTAGACGGAGTGATTCCGCGAGATATTCGGGTTATTACGGCCATAAAAGATCTGTTTTCAGAAATCTGCCAATCAACCCAGACCAGCGATGATCTTTTGACCACCCTGAATGAAAAGGAATTGGTGATAAGAGAAAAGCAGGACATTCTGCTCAGGGACAGCCGACGCTACAAGGCAATGATAAAGCATGCCTCCGACCTGATATTTATTCTGGGAGCAAAAGGCAGAATCATGTTCTGTAATGAGACTTTCAAACAATATATCGATATGGATAAAGATGCACTGATTGGAAAGTCTTTTATTAATTTCGTCTTCGAGGAAGACAGGCAAAATCTGGAATGTTTCATTCAGGAAAGTTTTCGAAAGGGAATTCCGTCAAAGATTGAAACCAGGCTTAATCTTTCCGGTGGAAATACCGGGATTTTCTCCTTAATGAGCA
>JAFGIF010000135.1 GCA_016929755.1 Deltaproteobacteria bacterium
AAACGAACCTGTATCAAGGCAGTTTTTCGTCTCAAAAGAAAAAATCCTGCGGATACTGTCCTGTTCAAATATTGCTGATTTTATATGGGTATTACCCACATCTATAGCCAGCATTGCTCCCATGTAGAACATCTCTCCTGCCTACATCAAGTCTTTTTCCACGATACTGGGGTTTTGCTATCCCTGTAAAAATTCAATAAATCGCGTCTGCCATGAAATTTTAACGGGTTGCTGCAAAATACATCTAACGCCAATCACCACTCCTATTAAAAAAACAACAAGCGGTATCGAAACCAATGCCTCTTGTTTACTTTATAAAAGGGTGCCTGTTTCAGGGCTTAGTCTTCCTCAATCTCGGCGACCGCCCTGATCCAACCGGCACTGGCACCCTTAACCTTAACCGGGAAACAGTAAAAGGTGAAACCGGTAGAAGGCAGCTTATCGAGATTCGTGAGCTTCTCGATCTGGAAATAACCTTTTTCTATCCCGGCAAAATGGCCTTCCCAGATCAGCGAGGCATCCTTGGTTTCGGCGAAATCCCGGGCCTGGAAAGGAAGCGGCCGGTCCCAGCTCCAGGCATCGGTCCCCACGACATGGACTCCCTGGTCAATGATCCACAGGGTGGCTTCTTTGCTGAAACCGCAGCCCTTGACCAGATATTGGGCTTTCCCCCAGAAGTCGGAAGCCCCGGTCTGGGCCAGAAATATATCGCCCTCTTTCAGAGAATGCATGATCTGATCGAGCCCGGCCTTGATATCGTCTGATGTGATGTTGTACCCATCGGGTTTATCTCTAAAATCGAGTTTGACCCCATTGCCGATACCCCACTGCAAAGGAAATTGGTCTATTGTTTGTGAAGGTTTGCCGCCATCCTGGGTAGGATGGTAATGCCAGGGGGCATCCATATGGGTCCCGGCATGGGTTGAAACTTCAAGCATTTCGACCGCCCAGCCCATACCGCCGGGCAAATCATCGTCGGTAGATCCCGGATAAAATGATTTCATCGAGTCTGAACCCGTTTTGTGATCAATATACATTATCTTGGGGATCATCATAGGGGGGTCACTGGGAAGTCCGTCTTCAATCGCAATCGACAGATCAATAAATTTTCTTGGCATCCTCACACCTCCATCTGTTGTAATTTATTCCTAAGGACCGGCTTAAATACTGCCCATCAAGCTGTCCGGGAATTCAACTGATCAGCAATATAGGATTTCAGGTTTGGATAATGCTCCTGCCATTTTTCCATGATGAACTCAAAGGGCATATCTGCATATGTCCCGAAATATTGCAGATATTCGATATGCCGGTTGCCTGCAAGATCTCTTTCGGGCAAGACAGCATCATGCTTTCCGTCAAATTCCACATCCTGCAATCCCTTTTTCTGACACATCCCGGCATCAAAAGTTGGCGTGGCTTTGATCCATTTTCCATCCAGGTACAGTTCGACATAGCCATGACAGGTAAAGATATTGGTTCCCATTGCATCGATCAATTCCCCGGTAATCAGGTGGTTGACTATATCCGCCAGACCGAGACGGGCCGGGATCGAAACACTGCGGGCCAAGGCAATCAGCACCAAGGCCTTTTGCACACAAAAGCCCTCTCCATAGGCGATAACACGGCTGACCTTGTTGGTATCCCTGATAAAGGCTTCCACCCTGGGGTTATACCTGATCCCGTCCCTGACAGCATAAAACAGGCGGACCGCCTTTTCTCGTTCCGCCAGTTCATCATCGACAAGACAGTGAGCGAGCATATTTTTGACCGCGGGATGTTCGAAATCGATAAAATAGGTGCTGGCCAGATAAGGATCCATGACATCAACGTAATCGTAATTTCGCTGTGTGTCAATAGAGCGACCAGTCTTGACAGGCTCCGGGTTTTACTGTTTATAGAGGTGATGGAATTCAATATGCAAGAAATGCTCAAACAGGTTCAAAACATTCAGGGCAGGATCAAGGAGATTCAAAACCAGCTTGCGCACAAAACGGTTACGGCGCAGTCCGGCGGCGGTATGGTGACAGTCACGGTAAACGGCCGCCAGGAGATCGTTGAGATAAAGATTGACCCGGTTTGTGTGGACAGCCGCGACATTCCCATGCTGGAAGACCTGGTTCTTGCGGCAGTAAACCAGGGAATCAAAAAATCACGGGAACTTCTCACTGAAGAAATGAAGCAGGTAACCGGGGGACTGCCCCTGCCTTTCGATTTGTTCTGATGGATCCCTATCCCAAACCCCTGCGCGAGCTGATAACTCAGCTGAAACGCCTTCCGGGCATCGGAGAGAAAACGGCTGCCAGGCTGGCCCTGTATATTCTGGGAGATAAGAGCGAGCTGGCATCCGCAATGGCGCAGGCCCTGATGCAGGTCAAAGAACAGATTCGTTTATGCCCCGTATGCCACAATCTGACCGACCGGCCCCGTTGCGCCATCTGTCTGGATCCATCCAGGGATGCCTGTACCATCTGTGTCGTCGAAGATCCCAGCGATGTGCTTGCACTGGAGTCCTCGCATGAATACAAAGGGCTCTATCATGTGCTGCACGGCCTCATCTCTCCCATCAACGGCATCGGGCCCGAGGATATAAAGCTGCCCGAACTGCTGGAAAGGGTCAAAAATACTTCCGTGAAAGAAATCGTTATTGCCACCAATCCATCTGTGGAGGGTGAAGGCACGGCTCATTACATCCTCAGGCTGATCACCCAAATCCGCCCGGGGGTACACATAAGCAGAATTGCGGCAGGCATACCCATGGGCGGAGAACTCAAATACATGGATCAGGTAACACTGGCAAGTGCATTGCGCTACCGGCGTGGTCTCAAAGATCAGTAAGAGGAGAATGTGTATGAGTAGATTTGCAATTCAGGGAGGGTACATCATCAAGTCCGCCCGGGATGTGGTTGCCGACAAGTACATAATCGTGGAAGATTCGCTCATTTCCGAAATTACCGATGTTTTGCCCCTGGACATTGTCGATGTTCTCGGAGGTCCTCTTGATATTGTCATGCCGGGGCTGATCAATACCCATACCCATGCCCCTATGACACTCTTCCGGGGAATTGCAGATGATCTGCCTCTGATGGCCTGGCTCAATGACCATATATTCCCGGCCGAGGCCAAGTTTGTTGATAAGGATTTTGTTTATCTCGGATCACTTCTTGCGGCCTGGGAAATGACCCGTTCCGGCACAACGGCTTTCTGTGATGGGTATTTTTTCGAGGACGAAGTAGGCAAAGCAGCCCGGGAAGTCGGGATCAGAGCCTGGCTGGGTGAGGGCATCCTGCAGTTCCCTTCCCCGTCTCTTGCCGATCCCAGCCGTACCATCGAGCATTCGCGCGAATTTATCTCTCGCTGGATGGAAGACAGCCTGATAAACCCCACCGTGTTTCCGCACGCCACTTACACCTGCACTCCGGCATTACTATCACAGGCCTTTGAATTGTCACAGGAATTCGGCATCATCTTTCAGATCCATCTCAGCGAGACCCTCTCAGAGGTAGCGCAGATACGCGACCGATATAACATGACCCCGGTTGAACTGCTGGATTCGATCGGCTGTCTTGCTCCGAATACCCTGGCCGCACATTGCGTTATTCTAAGTTCAGATGAAATCGCGCTGCTTGCCGAACGCGGTGTATCCGTGGCCCATAATGCCGAGAGTAATATGAAGCTGGCATCCGGAATAGCGCCGATCCCGGAAATGCTGGCTCGCGGAGTTAATGTGTCGCTGGGCACGGATGGTTGTGCCAGTAATAATAATCTGGATATGATCGGAGAACTCTCTTGTGTGGCCAAGCTTCATAAAATCAATACCATGGACCCGACCGTGCTTGATGAATGCACCACATTTGCTTTGGCAACCCAAAACGGAGCCAGTGCCCTGAATTTTGCCGGAGGCATTCTCGATGTAGGCCGGCCTGCGGATATCATCGTGCTGGATGGAACCTGTCCCAATCTGGTTCCTGTACATAACCCGGTCTCGCATGTTGTATACGCGGCCAATGGGTCCAATGTGAAAGATGTCGTCATTAACGGGGCGGTGGTGGTAAAAGGGTATCGTTCGTTAACGGTTGATGAAGAGGCCCTTATCCGCGAGTGCCGTAAAATCCAGAAAAAAATCAGTCGGATCTGACGGAAAAGTATGCCCTGAGGTGGGCACTCTTTTCCTACTTCTTTCCTTTTTTTATCAGTCCAATGCGACTTTTGTATGCCTGGCCACACATTTGCTCTTGTTTTCGTAAAGCATGGCAGGCGGTCTGCCGATAAGGATCAATACATGCGGGTAACGAATAGATATTTATATTATCAGCTTCTAAAAGATATCGGGAATAACACGGAAAAGTTATTCAAGCTCAACTCCCAGATTTCTTCCGGAAAACGTATCCAGAAACCTTCTGACGATCCCCTTGGAATGGGCGAGGTGCTGAATTATCGTACCGAACTTACGGCTCTTGAGCAACATCAAAGAACCATTGCGTACGCGGGCGGCTGGCTGGATATGATGGATTCCATGCTCACACAAACCGATGATCTCCTGGCCAGGACCCTCGAGCTTGCCACACAACAGGCATCGGCCACTGCCTCGGCTGAAACAAGAGAAAACGCTGCCTGCGAGATTGAAAATATCAGGACCATGGTGATCAGTCTTGCCAATTCCAAATACGGCAATAAATACATGTGCGGCGGTACCCAAACCCGAGATCAGTCATTTCTCAATATTTCCGTGGAAGACTGGCAAGAAAATGTACTTGCCATTTCATCCTCTCCTCCATCACTCCCTCAGGAAGGTGATCGCTATATCGACTCCGACGATAACCACATTTATGCCTATGAAAGCGGAGTGTGGCAGGATCAGGAAGAACCTGAAGCAGGAACTGCCGTGGTCGTCGAAGAAGATGCTGATCTGTATATTTACAACTCTGAGCACTGGGTAAAGCAGTACCAGGGGAATGATTCCAGCAGTTCACTCAAGATCACCAAGAACAACACTATCGATATCAGCATCCCCGGCAGTGAGATTTTTCGCAACGAAAATGGTGATATTGTCATGACCCTGTTGAGGCTTGAAAAAGCTCTACGGGAAAACGATCAGGATGGGGTGCGCAACGAAATTGCTCAAATCGAAAATTGCAGCACGATTGTATTGAACAATTTAGCAATTGTCGGTTCAAAAACCAATCAACTCGACCATACCCGGGCAATCCTGGAAAAAAATGATATCAACATCCAGGAAAGATTGTCTCGTGTCGAAGACCTGGATTATGCAGAGGCTATTACATCTCTGCAAAACCAGCAGACCGTTTACGAGGCAACCTTGAAGAGTGCTGCGATGATTACTGGTTTAAGTCTTGTAGATTACGTGTAGGGGGATAGTTGACCTTGGAGATACAAACCGCTCGTTTTGGAACAATCAGTTTCGATGAAGATAGCATTATTTCATTTCCGCGTGGAATCCTCGGCTTTTCCGATTACAAGAAATTCATTATCCTGCCCCATAAAGAGGCTTCACCCTTTTTCTGGTTGCAGAGCGTAGAAGACGAATGTCTTGCATTTGTGCTTATGAACCCAAGGCTCGTGATGCCGGATTACCGTATCGAAATTGAAGCAGAGATAAAGCAGGAACTCGAGGAAAATGGTCAGGATCCTCTTGATCTGATGTGTATCGTGACCGTGCCGCATGATCATCCGGAAAAGATGACCATTAATCTTTTGGGCCCTATCATCATCAATGCAAATAAAAAAGAGGCGGTCCAGATCGTTTCCACAACAAGCACATACTCCCATCAGCACCCGGTGATACCGGCCGAAAATAAACATGCCTGATACGCCTTGTAAAACTCTCCTGTCGCGAGGGCAAAGAGAGGAATAAACAAACCCGGCCTATCTCTCAGCCCGGTTTTTAATTGCTTTAACAGTCATCAGTCCGGTGGCTACATTGATCCCGTGTTCCATGTTCGGCTGGGATTTCAGGGCCTGCTTCAACAACCAGCTCGATTCGCGCACATCAGTCGAAAGATAGTAGATCAGCAGTGTTTTATCAGCCTTAGGGCCGGGAATAAATTCCCAGCGCCAGCTTCCGGTTCGAATATCCCCCCCTTCGTTCTCAACCCAGATGTCAATCCGATCAGTCGGCCGGTGCCGGTGATGAAGCGTATAGCTGAAATTTGGCCCCGGCATGTCCAGCTCATAGGCCACAATCACATCGTTGCCCTGGCGTTTCAGCACAGAAATATTGGCCAGCTTTGGCATAAATTCCATATAGCGCTCATAATCCGTGACGATACACCATAAGTCTTTGGGCGTAGCATCCACCAGGCATATGATAGTTGCCTGTTTAAATTTTCCTGTCTGATCAGAGTGAATAAGACAGATCTCCCCTTGTTCAACCAGAGGGGTAAGAGCGCTTTTGTTTAGTTTATCAGCCAGGGATACCAGTTCCGGACGATTGGGCTCAGTCAAGCCCTGGGTGCTTAACAAAAAACCGAATACAATTAAAACAATGCAACTGGCAATCTTTCGCATTTTTCCCTCCTGAATATGCTTGCGCGTCCATTGCAAAGGGATGAACTAACCCATATCCGAATCAAATCCATTCGATCCCCTTTAAGTAAAAATTTATTTATACTACACCATCGCACGTATTACTGCTTGTCATTGTGGATTTCGGACCGAGCCAAGAATCAAAGATCAGAGAAAGCCCTTCTGCGTTTCGATAATTATGACTGATTTAAAGATCCTCCGCTATCATATCATGCGCAACTCTTCAAACACGCACTATATATTGTTAAAAATCCAATAGCCCGGCAGTGCTGATCCACCCGCAATTTACCTTCCGCGTTGGAAACCAAGTGCGGTACCATAGAGC
>JAFGIF010000136.1 GCA_016929755.1 Deltaproteobacteria bacterium
GATTCAATGTGGATCAGTTCCGAAGAGTCCAGACATCTGGTACATGAATTCAGGAACCACATCGATGCAGTGCTGGTAGGAATCGGCACGGTTATCAATGATGATCCCAGGCTCACCTGCCGGGTCAATGGCGGCCGGGATCCCTTGCGTCTTATTGTGGACAGGGATCTGATAATTGATCCTGCTGCCCGCTGTCTCGGACAGGGCTGTCTGGTACTGTCGGCCAGAGGGGCTGATTCCAGGCCTGATCTCGAAGAGAAAGGGGTAAAGATCAAACAATTTTCAACCGATCCCAGCGGCCGGCTTGCCTGGTCCGATATTTTGGGCTACCTGGGATCAATTGGGCTGCATGCCCTTATGGTCGAAGGGGGCAGTTCAATCTATTCCACGCTCATTAAGTCCCGTTTGGTTGAGAGATTGATGATTTTTATAGCACCAAAAATCCTTGGGGGCGGCATGCCTATCCTCGAATGGGGGTCACCGCAAAAAATCGCCGATGCATTTGCACTTGAAATCACAGATACAAAAATGGTAGGTGGCGATGTGCTGATTGACGCACGACCGGGGGAATAGATGTTTACGGGGATAATAGAAGCGGTTGGCGCAGTGCTTAGTGTGCGGCCGTTTCAGCAGGGAATTGAGATGGAAATTGATTCGAGGCTGGATCTGAGCCAGGATCAACTCGGTGACAGCATAGCCATTGACGGGGTGTGCCTAACGATTACAGCTAAAAAGGGCAATGTTTTCACCGCAACAGCTTCAGCCGAAACCTGTTCGCGATCAACCCTGGGGCAGATGCGCCCCGGATCAAAGGTTAATATCGAGCGGGCCCTCACCCTTTCTACACGTCTCGGCGGGCATATCGTGCTCGGCCATGTCGATACCATATCCTCTATTGTCGAAAAAACACCTGTGGGCGAGTCGATTCGTATGCGCTTTATGCTTGAAAAAGAATTTCATAAATATGTTGTTGAAAAGGGTTCCATTGCCGTTGATGGTGTTTCGCTGACCGTTAACATGGTAACGGCGAGAGCTTTCGACGTGAATATTATTCCCTACACCACCCGATCCACTTTCTTGACACTCAAAGGCCCCGGTGATAGGGTGAACCTGGAATTTGACGTATTAGGAAAATACGTGGAAAGACTGCTGGTTAAAGAAGAAAATAAACCACTTGAAGATTTACTTCGAGAAAAAGGATTTCTATAAGGAGTATCGAAATGCCTACCTGCACCGTTGAAGAAGCAATTCAAGATTTGAAACAGGGGAAAATGATCATCCTGGTGGATGATGAAGATAGGGAGAACGAGGGAGACCTGACTTTAGCCGCCGAGTTCGTTACCCCGGATGCCATCAACTTTATGGCCAGGCACGGGAGAGGACTGATCTGCCTCGCTTTGGAACCGGGAATAGTAGATCGTCTGGAACTACCACTTATGGTACGGGACAATACCAGCAAGTTCGGTACCGGCTTTACCGTAACCATCGAGGCCAAGCGGGGAGTGACCACGGGAATTTCAGCTGCTGACAGGGCGGTAACCATTCAAACTGCAGTTGCACAAGGTGCCGTTTCTGAGGATCTTGCACGCCCGGGACATGTGTTTCCCTTGCGTGCTAAAGAAGGCGGCGTCCTGGTCAGAACCGGGCAGACCGAAGGTTCGGTTGATCTATGCAAGATCGCGGGTCTCAGGCCCGGTGCCGTAATCTGCGAGGTCATGAATGAAGACGGTTCAATGGCCAGGCGTCCCGATCTGGAGGTGTTTGCCAAAGAACACGATCTGAAGATCTGCACCATAGCGGATCTTATTGCCTATAGAATCAAGAATGAGACACTTGTCAAAGAAGTAGTGCGGGTTAATCTGCCCACCGAATTCGGTAAGTTTGAACTTGTAGGTTTTGAAAACGATATTGACCACAAGGAACATGTGGCTCTGGTAAAAGGCGATATTAATCCTGATGAGCCTGTTCTTGTCAGAGTTCATTCCGAATGCCTGACCGGTGACGTATTTGGTTCCCTGCGCTGTGATTGTGGTGACCAGTTGCACAGAGCCATGGAAATGGTAGATGCTGAAGGTAAAGGCGTTATTGTCTATATGCGGCAGGAAGGCAGGGGAATCGGTCTTTTAAACAAGGTAAAGGCCTATGATCTGCAGGACAATGGACGTGATACGGTCGAAGCAAACGTTGAACTAGGTTTCGAACCCGACCTCAGGGATTATGGATTGGGTGCCCAGATTCTGGTATCGCTGGGTGTCAGGAAAATGCGCATCATGACCAATAATCCCAAGAAGGTCATAGGCCTTGAAGGGTATGGGCTGGAGATTGTGGAACGGGTTCCGATTGAGATCCCTCCTACCGAACAGAACGCAGCCTATTTGAAATGCAAAAAAGATAAAATGGGGCATATTCTGGAGGTGGTATAAATGGCAAAATTGATTGAAGGCAAACTTGTTGGAAAAGGAAAAACCGTGGCCATAGTTGCCAGTCGTTTCAACGATTTTATTACGGCCAGACTTATCGAAGGAGCCATTGATGCCTTGACTCGGCATGGAGTCCGTTCGGATGACATAGCAATCTACCGGGTACCGGGTTCATTTGAGATTCCATGCGTTGCCAAAAGGCTGGCACTGAGTTCTAAGGTTGATGGCGTGATTTGTCTCGGCGCGGTCATCCGCGGCTCGACACCGCATTTTGACTATATTGCGGCCGAGGTCAGCAAGGGTGTTGCCCAAGTGGGTTTGGAAGCTACCTGTCCGGTAATATTCGGCGTACTTACTACGGACACTATCGAGCAGGCAATTGAACGTGCAGGTACAAAAGCCGGCAATAAAGGATTTGATGCAGCCATGGGTCTCATTGAGATGATGGATCTGTATGCACAGATCTGACATGAACTATGAGAGTCAGAACACGGGCAAGAGAAATCGCACTACAGTACCTGTACCAGGTAGATATTACCAGCGACCATTCAGAAGAAAAACTTCGGGAGTTTATCGAACATTTCGTCACGGATAAAGATATTGTTCCCTATGCCGGAAAACTCATAGAAGGAGTCTATAAAAATCTTTTCAAGATCGATGAACTGATCGACAAGGCTTCAGACAATTGGACGGTTAGCCGTATGACCAAAACGGACCGGAATATTCTGAGAATTGCAACATTCGAACTGGTTTACATGTCCGAGACGCCCTACAAGGTGGCAATAAACGAGGCGATTGATTTGGCAAAGCGTTACGGTTCACCTAAATTCCCGGCCTTTGCCAACGGTGTGCTCGACAGGATTTCGTCTGAGGTTCTCTGATATGCTCAGAAACGAAGGAAGTTGTGATTATGATATAGATGAAACTCCCGGGGTGTCCTTAGGTTCACCTCAGGTTCGTAATAGAGGTCTGCCAATGAAATTATCCGTGCAGAAACCGGGAATTGCGTGTTTAAGAAGTAGTCCTCCCTCCAATGCTACAAACACCCTTTATGAAAATCTAATCATAGTGCCTTTTGAACGCAAAGCGAACCCGGAAGAACAAAGGGTGAAGGTGGAGTTTGAAAATCGAAGCATATACCGGGTGAGACCATGAGTGTGTTGATAATTGGTGCTGGCGATGTTGGTTTTATGATTGCCAAACGCCTTAGTGAAGAAGACATCGATGTTTATGTAGTTGAAAAGGATGAATCAAAGGTATCGAAACTGTCCCAGATTCTCGACGTTCAGGTCATCCATGGCAGCGGATCAAGTCTGAAAACTCTGAAGAAAGCCAATATTGAACATACTGATATGCTGATTGCCGTGACCGACTCGGATGAAGTCAACCTTGTGGCAACCTTTATTGCCGGTTCATTTTCGGAAATCCCCACGAAAATTGTCAGAATAAGAGGCAAAGACTATGAATCCGCCAAGAAAATATTCGAGAAAGAATATCTCGATATTGATTTGATCATTAATCCTGAACAAGAGGCCTCCAATACCATTGAGAATATTATTGATATTCCCGGAAGCCAGGATGCGGTACAGGTTGCGGATGGCCGGGTTCGACTTGGAGGATTCAAAGTCTCTAACGGATCGCCCCTGATAAACCGTGAGCTCAAGGATATTTCTCTGAGTTTCGATGAGGTGCATTTCCTGATTGCCGCCATTCTCAGAGAGGGCGAACTTTTGATTCCCAGAGGCAAGGATTTGATCCTGCAGGGCGACAGGATTTATGTTGTGCTCGATCAGGAAGATAACAGGGAAATTTTAGCCTGCCTGGGTACCAAGGGAAAACCGACCCAGAACGTTATGATCTATGGAGGCAGCATAACCGGGGAGATGCTTGCCAGCAGGCTTGAGAGCAGGGGCAAGAATGTAAAACTCATCGAGCATAATGAGGGTCGCTGTATCGAGTTAAGCGAAAGACTATCGCGTACCACTGTGCTCAAAAGTCCCACCATGAACAGAGCACTGCTGGAAACAGAGCGGATCGCCGATCTGGATGCCTTTATTGCCGTGTCCGATGATGAAGAGGCCAATATTCTTTCTGCGGTGCTGGCAAAGCGTATGGGTAACCCGCATGTGATTTCTCTGATCAACAACATTGATTATATCTCGCTGGTGAGCGATATCGGCGTAGACGCGGTTATCAATCCGAGGATGGTTGCTGTTGGAAAGATCCTGCAGTTTATCAGGAAAGGCAAGATATTTTCCATCACCAGCCTGAGTGATATCGAAGCAGAAGTGCTGGAGATTGAGGCCATGGAGACATCCGACCTGGTCGAGCGGCCGATAAAGGAGATAAAATGGCCCAGAGATGCAATCATTGCCGGTGTTGTCCGCAAGGGACAGGGCAGACTGATCGTGCCGTCGGGCGATACTGTCATTGATCCCGGCGATCGTGTGATCATATTTGCCAAACGAGGAGTAATGCCCAAGGTTGAAAAGGTCTTGAGCGT
This sequence comes from Deltaproteobacteria bacterium, assembly GCA_016929755.1. Taxonomy (GTDB): domain Bacteria; phylum Desulfobacterota; class Desulfomonilia; order UBA1062; family UBA1062; genus JAFGIF01. The sequence goes on from JAFGIF010000136.1 coordinate 4,924, forward strand.
GAAATTGAATTACTTTTAGCATGTTATGAATATTCGACTTGTATTGAATCTGCTGAGCAGGGGGCTCATCTTTATCGGAATCGCCATGTTTTTTCCGCTTGCTGTTTCCTGGTTCTATCATGATGGCGATTTTCCGGCGTTTGTGATCGGAATCGTATGTTGTTTGATTGCCGGGTTTATCATGCTTCTTTTCTGCCGCAGATCCAAAGGAGAGCTAAGGAATAGGGAAGGTTTTCTGTTTGTCACTCTGGCCTGGACCCTGGCCGGGTTGTTCGGGGCAATTCCATTCAGGATAAGCGGGTATTTCCCGAGCTATCTTGATGCCTTTTTCGAGACAATCTCAGGCTTTACCACAACCGGAGCATCAGTACTCATTGATATTGAAGCGCTTCCGCATGGCCTGCTTTTATGGCGTTCGATGACCCAATGGATTGGCGGGATGGGTATCATTGTGCTGACCATTGCCATTTTGCCGTTTTTAGGTGTCGGCGGTATGCAGATATTCAAGGCGGAATCTCCCGGGCCTACTATTGATAAACTGCGCCCCAGGATCAATGAAACAGCCAAGCTGTTGTGGGGAATTTATGTAAGTTTTACTTTACTTGAAATACTGCTTCTCGGCGTAGGCGGTATGAGCCTGTTTGAGTCAAGCTGCCATGCTTTCTCAACTTTAGCCACCGGAGGATTTTCACCCAGGAATGCAAGTATCGCCGCCTACAACAGCCCCTATTTTGATGCGGTAATTACGGTCTTCATGCTGATTGCAGGAACAAATTTTGCCCTGCATTACGCTGCCTTGCGAGGCAATGTCAGAAGATATATTCGCAGCCAGGAATTCAGATTGTACATTTCCATCTTTATCGGTGCCTGCCTTTTACTGATGTGGAATACCAGGCATCTTTATGATTCCATTGCCGGCTCAATCCGTTTTGTAACCTTTCAGACTGCGTCAATTCTTACAACCACCGGGTTTGCTACGCATGATTTCGGCATTTGGCCGATTGCATCGCAGCTTATCCTGTTGTTCTTAATGGTTATCGGTGGTTGTGCCGGTTCAACCGGGGGCGGGATGAAGGTAATGCGGCTGGGAATTCTGGTCAAGTATGCCCACCGGGAAATCAAAAAACTTGTTCATCCCAATGCAGTGGTATCCATTAAGTGGGATACAAATCCGGTATCTGCAGAGGTGCTCCAGGCAATTGTTGGGTTTGCGATTTTTTTTATCCTGGTGTTTGTAGTGTCATCGCTTGTCATGGGTATGTTGGGGCTTGACCTTGTCACGTCGACCTCTGCGGTCATAGCATGTATGAGCAATATCGGCCCGGGACTGGCAAGCGTTGGTCCTAGCGCAAATTTTGCTCACATTCCTGATCTTGGCAAGGCCTTGCTTTGTTTCTGTATGCTGGTAGGCAGATTGGAGGTATACACGGTATTAGTTGTGCTGAGCCCGGTTTTCTGGCGGCGATAGAAATGTGAAGTTTTTTGGGTTTGATTTTTGATTGAACCTATGCAACGTTAGCACTCCAGATAACTCAGCCGGTAATAGTATTTTACAAAGTATGCCTGATATAAAATATAATCATCCGGATGGAAACACAAATACGAGAGATTGAGGGAATCCTTAGGCTATGATGAAAGATATACTAGCCTTGTTCAAGGAAGGCGAGATCAGGTTCGATGAAGCCCAGGAAAGGATTTTGCAGCTGTTCTATGAGCAGGGTGAAAATTTCATGCTGGATTTGTCCCGCCAGGAACGTCTCGGTTTTCCTGAGGTGGTGTATGCCGGCGGTAAAGATGAACAGGATTTAGTTGAGATTGCCCGCGAGATGCTCAGTAAGAACGGGATGGTATTCATCTCGAGCCTGGATGCTGCAAAAGAAGAAATTCTGAGAACACAATTTCAAGACTTCCGCATAGAAAAACAGGGCAGGATAATGGTTATTGAGGGTCAGTGTGATGCCCCGGGGAAAAAGGGGGTCTGCGGGATTATCACTGCCGGAACATCGGATATCAGCTACGCAAAAGAGTGTGAGCTCATTCTCACTCATTTGGGAGTGGAGATCATATCATCCTATGATGTTGGTGTTGCAGGCATCCATCGGCCGTTCTTCAGTCTGAAACAGGTTCGCTCTGCCGAAGTTCTCATTATTCTGGCGGGCATGGAAGGTATGCTGCCCACCTTGATGGCTTCGCTGACTGACAAGCCGGTCATAGCTGTTCCTACTCCGGTGGGGTATGGGATTGGCCGGAACGGGACCGGAGCATTAATGACCATGTTGCAGTCGTGTGTGCCCGGTGTAGTTGTGGTGAATATCGGCAATACCGTCGGCGCTGCCGCTGCTGCGTTGAGAGTACTGCTGGCTATCAGAAAGGAATAATCCATATGCAGCAGGAAGTGATCCAGGCTCTCCGGCAGAAGAATCGGCTGGTTGTGCTGTTTTCCGGCGGCCTGGACAGCACCCTTCTTGCCAGACTTGCCTTTGACGCGTTAGGGGCCGGGGCTGTGGCATTGACTATTGAATCTCCTGTTGTTCCCAAAAAAGAACTTGAAAATGCAAAGCTATATGCCAGGCAGATCGGCATCAGACATGAAATTATCGATGTGGATGAGACCTTGGATGCCGAATTTATCAAGAATCCGCCCCATAGATGCTATATCTGTAGAAAACTGCGCGATGCAGCTGCACGCGACTGGGCAGATACATATCAATTTAAACACCTGGCAGACGGCATGAACATAACGGACCTGGATGATTACAGGCCGGGCTTGCGGGCTGCAGAGGAAGATGGAATCTGGCATCCGTTTATTGAGTTTGCTCTAACGAAAGACGATATCCGTGAGCAAGCCAGGAGACTCGGGCTTTCCGGTTGGAACAGTGAGCCAACTGTGGGACTGTGTTCGCGCTTTGCCTATGGATACCCGATCTCAAAGGAGAAACTGAACCGGGTGGAAAAGGCCGAGGATTATTTGAAAGAATTAGGTCTTGCAGATGTCAGGGTTCGCTGCTTTCCTTATGAAGTGGCCCTGGTCGAGGTGCGTGAACCGGAGGCTGCCGTCAGACAAAGAGGCCGGATTGTTGCGTTGCTGAAACATCTCGGATTTTCATTTGTTGCCCTGGATCTGGAAGGTTTCTCAAGTGGCAGGATGCACAGGACGATGCCCGATAACACTTGATAACTCTTTTATAGTTGCTTATTATAAAGCTGTATTCTTGTTTTTTAGTAAATCATTACAGGGGAGGTTATATGAGTATTGACCTGAGTTTTGCATTCAAGGCCCCGATACAGGATCAATCTTGGAAGACCAAGGTCCTGATTGGTGGATTGATAAATATTATACCAATTGTAAACTTCATTTCTATGGGCTATAGTCTTGCTTACCTCAGAGAGCTTTTTCTTTCAGATACCAAAGAGTTGCCGGTTTGGAAAAACTGGGGCGAGTTGTTTCTGATCGGTCTTAAGGCCTTTGTTATAAGTCTTGTCTATCTTCTGGGCGTGATCGTGCTCGCCATACTTTCACCCATTTTGCTTGGGCTTGTTGGTGGGATTCTGGCAGTGCTACTCTTTCTGGCCGTGCTTTTTCTATTACCTGTGGCCTTGGTGCGTTTTGTACAGGATGATTACCGGATGGGTGTAGCTTTTGATATAGGCCAGGTCTATGAAATGGCGAAAGCCAGGTTCAATGATTATTTTATTGCCTACATTGTGATTATTGGTGCTGCCGTGCTTATCGCACTTGTTTCCTCCATACCTCTGCTGGGCTGGATCATAGCCATATTTGCCTCTTTTTACCTTGCACTGGTTTCTGCCAATCTATTGTTGATGGTCTTCGGTGGGGAAAGCTTTGAAGTTGCGCCGGAAGAGCCTGGAGATTCCTCCGGATAATAGACCTTTATGGCTTTATGCTTTCCTGAATTTGCCGCGACGATTGTTTGATTGATGCTGGTATTCCGTGGTGCCCGTTATCCCAAGTCTGTACACAGGATTGAGAGTATAGTAGAGTTGTCCCCTATGGAAAAGTGGATAGATACTCTGATCGAATGGACCATACATAACAGAATAACACATGTATATTATGTAGTGGATGTATTACGAATTACGTGCCCCGGCAGGGACGTTGAAGAATATTGTGAAATGCTGGGTGCCAGGTGGGCCAAAAGATCCAGTCTTTGGGGAGCCTTGGCCCAACTGCCATGCCTTGTCCCGGGGATGGGGCTGCTTGTCTCGACCGGAAGCACTACTGCCGAGATTCTAGGGTCGGTGTTTTACCAGACCCAACTTGTGCTGGCTATTTTATACCTCTACGGGATTGATTCTGAAGATGCCGCTGGTTTTCAGATTGTAAAGACTATAATCCTCGACGCACTGGGGGACGCTTCTCAGGCTTCAAAGTTGGGGGCATCGATGACCTCCTGTGGTGCCAAACGGATGGTAAATCGAACCGTGAAGCGGACTATCAATCGTAGTATTGGGCGGGGGATGGGCCGGTATCTGTTTCGCGGATTGCCGGGTGTGGTTTCCATGGTAGTGGGATACAGTGCCTCGCGCTCCTTTGCCAGGCGGGTTACAACACTGAGCCGTACGTATATCAGTGATCTCAAACTTCTTGGAGAGGAACCTATGCTTCTTGAACACCAGGCAGATTATTCTCACAAGCACCAGGATTAATAGCGTTTTTGAGATAATTTGTGTTCAGCTATATTCTAAAAAGAAAGTTTTTACTTTGTTATATTTTCCATGGTGGCCCGCTCGGTAATCAATCCTTTGTAACTGCTGCCGGTTAAATCGATACCATTGGCATGAATCAGGGTTAGATCAACTCCATCGAGTGTGGAATTCGTGATTTTGATGGATTGAAACCGGGCGCCCATAAAGGAAGTCTTTGAAAGATCTGTTTGATCAAAGGTGCTCTTGATGATATTGGACAGGCCGAAATTGGCCAGTCTGAGGTCACAGTTATGCAGTGTACAGCGGTCAATAGAACTGAACAGAATAGACATTAAGACCATTGTTGATCCGCTGAAATCCACATTTTTTACTGATGAATGGATCATCACAGACCCGGTGAAGTTTGAATTGGTAAAATCCTGTTCGTTCAAGCTTACACGGACAAACTGAGATTTCTGGGCGACAATTCCATCCAGAACACAGGTACTCAGATCCAGGTCGGTCAATACAATCTCGGAAAGGTTGGCCTTACTGAAATTAGTATGCCTGAGAATGGCTCCATCCAGGGTTGTCCGCTCCAGGTTGGCATTGCTTAAGTTGGTGTCGCATAAATTGGCATTCTTCAGATCAGCCCCTCTCAAGTTCGCCCCGGAAAGATTTTGCCCTGAAAGATCGATGTTGCGAAGGTCTTCTCCTTCAATCGATTTGCCGGCATTTAAAGCTTCAAAGAGTTTTTCAGCATTGTATCTGGACATCAGGCGTGCTCCATATACTTGCTGATTTCAGGGTTCATCGAGAACTCTGTTTCAATAATTTCGTCTTCGGCCAGGCTGTAGTGTTTTGAGGATGTCGTTTGCATGATCTCGTTGCTTGCATTGCCGATATGAATTTTTGTTCCCTGGTGGATGATTCCGGGAATGTAAACATTTCCTGAATAGGAGGTATTGATCTTGACAATAATTTCTTTAATCTCTAAATCGGTTTCTATCAGATCGGATCGCAGCACATCAATGGCCGCAAGTATTTTTTGATATAGCTGTTGTCGCTGTTGATTCAATGTATCCTTTGTCTGTACTTTGCGCAATTTTGTTAGAGAACTTTGCAGCTTGATAAAATTCTTAATTTTTCTAAAGATATCATCTGAAAGTCTTTCGCGCTCTTCAATCAGGTATGGGTCATGGCCGATAATGAGATTCGTACTCAGCGGTGTGCCCTCGATGCCGATTGCATGCGCAAATATCCATAACCCCGAAGAAATTGTACTGCCGGCGATCCAACCTTTGCCGCTTTCTACAGCAACATATCCGCCAGCGGTAACATGGCTGTTGAGAATATAATCTTCCACGTTAATATTTTGTTTGGCTTCAACTGATGTGTCCTGGATGAATTTGGCCGTGATGTTATTTCCGGCTGAAAGCATCCCCTTCTTATGCCCGAATATCCCGCCAGTAATAGCAATTGAACCGCCCGCTGAAATTACAACCTGGCCCAGACTCGTAGCAATAGAGACATCTTCGAGAGCATGGATCTCATATCCGTCAGATACCTCGCCGGTGACTACGACTGTTCCATTAAATCGGATATTACCGGTAGATGCATTCACTTTTTCAACGACAAGAATCGGCTCGACATGTATTTTTGCACCGTCCCGGACAACCATGCCATCGATTGACGCAACCAGTGCGGCACCTTCTTGTGCTATCTCAACATTTTTACCGCCTGGCAGGATTTCGGATTTACCTTCAATGGCAGCAATTGGCTTGCCCTCGACAGAGATGCCGTTTTCCCCTGGATCCGGAGGGAGCAACTCGCAGAGCAAATCGCCTTTTTTGACATTCTGGATGAGGTTCATATCCTTGATATTTACTCGCCCTGAATTATCCTCGGTTAAGTTTACCGGCGTTCCTTCAGCGGAGAAATGAAATTTAAGACAGCCGTCTTTGCCGTGGACAGGTGCTTGGCCGGTGGCAACACTCAACCATTTGTTAAATAACTTTTGCTCAACAATCCGGTGGAGTTGGTCTTGCATGATTCCATACGTGATTCCGGCACTATTGATCTGTTTCAAAAGATCAACCGGTTTTATGTTGTGGATTTGTTCCCCCAATGGAGTGATCTTGATGTTGGCTTTCAATCCCTCATCGACAATGCTGGCTTCTATGGTGTATCCTTTTTCCACTCCAATTCGTTTCGGCTTCTTTACTGCCAATCTTTAGTGAAAAAATGATTTATATTAAGAGGTTGTATTGAACCCAAAACTGCTACTTTTCCCTTGACGGATTACTGCTCATTTCTTACCAATAGTATTACAGGTATTTAATATAATATAGTGAGGGAATATATGCGGGTTACAGAGATTGAATCCATGGGGATCAAAGGATTTCTCGATCGGGATGAGGGCCTTCGACTCTATGAACTAGCCCATGAGGCCGGGCAATATGGTGCCTGTCTTGAAATTGGCGGGTATTGCGGTAAGTCGACCCTGTATCTGGGGTTGGGGTGTAAGCAGGCCGGAAGTATTCTGTTTTCGATTGATCATCACCGGGGTTCGGAAGAACAGCAGCCCGGAGAAGAATACTTCGACCCGGATCTTTTCGATGAGACCGATGGCAAGGTTGATACATTCAGATTATTTCGCAGAGCCATTGAACAAGCTTCACTCGATAATGTCGTTGTCCCGATTGTTTCGACCTCCGAGATTGTGGCCCGGTTCTGGAAAATACCCCTGCAGATGGTATTTATTGATGGCGGACACAGTTACGCCTCTGCATTTA
>JAFGIF010000137.1 GCA_016929755.1 Deltaproteobacteria bacterium
AAGATGGAAGCCGACGGATTGAGCGTGCCGGACAAGATCAAGAAGATGCTCGCTTCGGGTGCCGGCTCTTTCTATAAGATCGAAAACGGCAAGAAATATTTCTATGATTTTGCAACAGAGGGTTATCAGCCGGTAAAGGTCAGTGCTAAAGCCCTGAATCTCGACAACTTCAAGGCTATTAACAAGGTTGTCAAGACATCCGGTTCCTGCTCACTCGTTGATATCGGAGACGACGTGTTCTGCCTGGAATTCCATTCCAAGATGAATGCTGTCAACAAGGAAATGATAGGATTTATGGCCGAAGCCGCTGATTATGTCTCTGCCAATGGTGCTGGTCTTGTTATCGGGAACCAGGCCGGAGGAATGCCGCCCGCATTTTCGGCCGGGGGTGATCTGGCTTATATGCTGGGGTGCGCTAAAGAAGGAAAGTTCGATGAGATCAATACCTTCATAAGCGATGCCCATCAAGGCATCATGGGGCTGCGTTATTCCAGGTTCCCGGTCGTGGCAGCACCGTTCGGGCTTACCCTGGGCGGCGGCTGTGAGGTATGCCTGGCATCCGACCGCATCGTTGCCCACACCGATCTTTTCATGGGACTGGTCGAGATCGGGGCCGGACTTCTGCCCGGAGCCTGTGGCATGATAAACCTCTGGCGGCGCTACATCGAGTCAAAACCGGAAGTGGCCAAACTGACCGACTACGCCGGATTTTTCATCCAGGCCTTCATGAATGTAGCCCAGGCCAAGAATTCCAGTTCGGCGGCCCACGCCCGAACCATGGGCTTCTTGCGGGACTGTGATCGCATCGTCATGAACCGCGACAACCTGATCGGCGAGGCCAAAAAGGAAGTTCTCAAGATGGTCGACGACGGCTATGCTCCACCGCTCAAGAAAAAGATTCCTGTTATTGGAAGAGAGGCTCATGGCATGATCGAGGCCGAGATGCTCAACATGCGCGGGGGCGGGTATATCACGCCGCATATGGAATTTATCGCCAAGAAGATTGCCTTCTGCATGTCGGGCGGGGACGTGCCCTGCGGTACCGAGGTGAGCGAGGAACATCTGATGAATCTGGAAAGGAATACCTTTGTTGATTTGTGGAAAACCGAAAACACTCAGAAGATGGCCGAGCACATCATGAAGACCGGAAGACCCTTAATGATCTAAGATACTATTTATGGAAATAAACAGGAGGGAAATTAAATGAAAGACGCATATATCGTAACATCAGTCAGAACTCCGGGATGCAGGAGAAACAAGGGAGCATTGGCAAAGACCAGGCCCGAAGATCTCCTCAAGACAGCCATTGAAGGGTGCATGGAGCGGACTGAAGGAGTAGAAAAAAAGGATGTCGAAGATATTATGATCGGATGTGCTTTCCCTGAAGCAGAACAAGGGCTTAACATCGGTCGGGTAATCGCCCAGATGTGCAAGTTCCCGGATGAGACCTGCGGGGCAACCGTAAACCGGTTTTGCTCGTCCGGGCTGGAAGCCATTGCTTTACAGGCCATGCGTATTATGGCAGGCTGGGCTGATGTTGCTATCGGCGGTGGACTTGAGTCAATGTCCATAGTGCCGATGGGCGGCAATCTGCCGCGCCCGCACCCGGAATGGTCCAAGGAAAAAGCGGATGTATATATCTCAATGGGTATGACGGCCGAAAATGTGGCAAACCGCTATAACATCACCCGGGAGATGCAGGACGAATTTGCCTATCATTCACAGATGAAGGCTGCGGCAGCCCAGAAGAACGGGAGATATAAGGAAATCGTGCCCACGACGGCTTTGAGATTTGTAGAAAAGAACGGCGATATCATAAAGGAAACCTTTGTCCAGGACTTCGACGATGGGGTCAGGGATAGTACGACTATCGAGGGCCTGGCAAAACTCCGACCGGCATTTTCTGCAATGGGGTCTGTAACGGCCGGCAATTCTTCACAGACTACTGATGGTGCGGCAGCGGCCATGGTGATGAGCGAAGAGGCTGTTAAAAAATTTGGTCTGAAACCGATTGCCAAGCTCAAATATTACACTGTTGCCGGATGCCGGGCTGATGAGATGGGGGTAGGGCCGGCCTATGCCATCCCCAAGGTGCTCAAGCTGGCGGGTATGAAAGTCGAAGATATCGGTCTGTTCGAGGTCAATGAGGCCTTTGCCTCACAGGCAATCTACTGTCTGCAGCAGCTCGGTCTTTACGATAAGCGAGAACTATGGCTGTCCGACAGTGACAAGCGCATTATCAATGTCAACGGCGGGGCCATTGCACTGGGCCATCCCCTGGGATGCACCGGTGCCAAACTCTGCGCTCAGTTGATGACCGAGATGAAGGAGCGTGGTGTCAAGTACGGTATCGAGTCAATGTGCATCGGTGGTGGTATGGGTGCCGCAGCGATCTTCGAGTTGTGTGACTGATACGCAAAAACATGATTTATGGTGAAAGGCTGCCTTCGGGCAGCCTTTTTTTATGTGTTCAAATCGCTGATAATTTTCAGAGTGGTTCTATTAGATTCATGGGCTTGTCGTTGTTAGATATTGACGTACCGGACCACTCGGGGCTTGACCGTTTGCAGATGACCCGATATTCTGGGCAGCCAGCACGACGGATTTATGTCGTGTAATAATGAAATGGACGAGGATATAATGATAAGGATCAATGAACATTATCTGAAACTTCGGGCATCATATCTCTTTTCGGATATCGCGAAACGGGTTGAAGCGTTTCAGCAGGCCAATCCCGAGCGTGAGGTAATCAAGCTGGGCATTGGAGATGTGACCAGGGCATTGCCACAGGCCTGTATCGAAGCCTTTCACAAGGCCGTGGACGAGATGGCCTATGACAGCACATTCCGCGGGTACGGGCCTGAACAGGGTTATTCCTTTCTGCGGGAAAAAATTGCACAATATGATTTTAAGGCCCGTGGGGCCGATATAGCTCCGGACGAAATCTTTGTCAGTGACGGTGCCAAATGCGATACCGCCAACATTCAGGAACTTTTTGCCGTTGACATAAAGGTGGCGATCCCGGACCCTGTCTATCCGGTCTACCTGGATACCAATGTAATGGCCGGCCGCTGCGGAGAAAGCAGGGACTCTCGCTTCGAGAATATTGTGTATCTTGAAGGCAACAGAAACAATGGATTTGTGCCTGGTTTTCCCCTTGAAGCGGTTGACCTTATTTACTTGTGCTTCCCCAATAATCCGACAGGATCCACAATTTCGAAAGACCAGCTTGGACACTGGGTGGACTATGCACGCGCCAACCGGGCGCTGATTTTGTACGATGCGGCTTACGAGGCTTTTATCAGGGATGATGAAATTCCGCATTCGATTTACGAGATAGACGGTGCAAAAGAGGTGGCTATCGAGTTTAGGAGTTTTTCGAAAACCGCAGGTTTTACCGGGACCCGCTGCGCATTTACCGTGGTGCCGAAAGCCTGTATGGCCTTTGACAGCAAGGGCATTGCCCACGCCTTGCATCCCATGTGGAACCGTCGCCAGACAACGAAGTTCAACGGGGTTTCTTATCCGGTGCAGCGCTCTGGTGAGGCGATTTATTCAGACCAGGGCCGGGATCAGGTTAAATTTCTGGTGAACTATTACATGAACAACGCCAAATTGATCAGGAATGCCATGAGCGATCTCGGGTTTGAATGCGTGGGAGGGGAGAATTCTCCCTATATCTGGGTCGATGGGCAGAGAGATTCGTGGGAATTTTTCGATCTTCTTTTGAACAAGGCCGGCGTAGTATGCACCCCTGGTGTGGGTTTCGGTAAATGCGGGCAGGGCTTTATCCGCATAAGCGCGTTCAACAGTTTAGACAACGTGCAAAATGCAATAGCAAGGATACAATCGGCGCTGGCATAAGCTATCTACACGCAAATTGCCGATGGTTGCATCATTCATTCAGCCAGGTATTAATGCTCTGGCTGAGTTTGGGCCAGTTTCCAAAGAGCCTCTCCTTGAGGAAGGCCGCCAGCAGACTGTCAAACAGTTGCAGCCCTGTCTCCAGGAGGCTCATGCGTTCAAAGAATACGGCCTGACGCTCCGAAGCAGGGTCGGTAAGCTCGTCGCGTTCGATCTGAACCTTTGGGCATTTAAATGAACCAAAGGCAAATTCCTCGGCTTTAAGGTTGAGGAACCATTGTTGATCCTGGCGTTCAAAAAACAGCAATCCTTCGATAATGCTCTTGCCGTTTTTTATGGCCTGTCGGGCCTCGGAAAAATTGTTGTGCGGGCCGATAAAGGTACTTTTACGCAAGCTTTCTTCACGATCATTGACCAGCACAAATCTATCGTGCAGATAAGCAACAAAGGGTTCTTTCATCTCAGCCGGGCCAGGCTGGTTCACTTCATAAACCGATGAAGCAGTACTTGTGCGATACATCAGCCATTGCAGGAAATCCCATCCGAGCCACTTGTTTTCTTTGATCTGGGTCAGAACATCCCGCGTAGGGGCCTTGTTCATCTGTGCAAGGTCGTTTCTGTGTTCATCATCCAGAACTCTGCCGGCCCGTGCCATCGGGTGTATGGCCTCGAGTGAAAGCCCTTCAAACGTATTGCTGAATTCATCTTCCAATATATCCAGCACGGTGCTGGAAATGCTGGCGAGCGTTACGATTCCGGTCTTAATGTTCCAGACCACATCGTATGTGGCCGGAGTCGGAAGCGTACGGGCAAGCAGAGACGCATGGGCATTTTCCCGGATTTCCATTCTGCTCTTTACAGGCACTCTGCTCAGCTTGGGACGCAGATCAAGCCAGCGTTCACATTCCTGATCGACAAGATTTTTCAACAAAGACGAGGGTACTTTGCGCTGATCTCTGCGAAGGCTGAAGGCAAGGTAGTTCTCGAAAATGAAGGCGCTATGGTTGGAGAAATCACTGTTTCTGGGATCATGCAGCTGAACCCAGCCGGTGGATATTTCATCGGGCACATCATCGATCGGGGTGAAACGATTCTGGTTGAGATTCTGCGATGCCCATTCATCAAATTCGTGAGAGGGCAGGTCACCTTCGATTGTATATTGATAAATACTTGCCGTATTAGACAGTATTCCCATTATAAAAGCCTCGCTTTCGTCTGATTTGAAGAAGAGGAAATACACCAATACCAATGGTGATACAACCTTAAATTCTTTACATGTTTCTTTGCCCTTTTTGAATTGACGACAAGAAAGGGACAGAAATATTTTAGACTATGGAGATGAGTTCGATCTCAAAATGGAGGATTTCTCCGGCAAGAGGATGATTGGCATCCAATTGAATGGATTCCTCGGAAACTTCTTTGATTACGGCTGGGATTTGCTGGTCTTCACCTGTCATAAGATAGACCTGCATCCCTATTTCAGGTTCTGTGTCATCATTGATGTTGTCTCTGGGCATATTTATTACAAGGTCGTCGTGGTGGTGACCGTATCCATCTTCAGGCGTAACCTCTATGAGCTTTTTGTCCCCGGGCTTCATTCCCACCACAGCATCCTCGAACGGACCGATCAGCTGTTTATCTCCAATTGTAAATTCCAGCGGGTCACCATCAAGTGATGAATCAAAGACCGAAGCATCATCGAGTCTTCCGGTGTAGTGAACCTTTACTGTATCGCCAGACTTTGCCTGCTGTGTCATGCTGTCTCCCTTCATGTCTGTTTTACCTGTCAAGGCTAGTAGATAAATACCGACAATGCAAAGTGAAAAATACAATTGGAGTGGAAAATTATCTGAGACAGGCTTAGAGCGAAGGTCGAAATCAGATAAGAATTAAGAATATCGAGGCATTGTGAAATGTCTTGTAAAACATACAATAAACATTTCAAGAGAGGTAGGACGCAGGAATTCCTTCCATAAAGTTTTATCAGCAACAATTTTTTTGATTGTTCCTGGTATTGACTCGGGCTGTGACATGCTTATTATTACGAATATATCTTGTAATTATAACCATTAGGCAGGTTATACCAATGCTCGGAGAGCCTGTTTAATAGCAATGGAATCAATAGGAGGTTTGTTTATGCAAAGCCTGCTCGATGGGATTAGAGTTCTTGATTTTACAGGTTCGGTAGCTGGTCCAGCTTGCAGCATGTTTCTGGCCGATTCAGGTGCCGAAGTAATAAAGATCGAAAAGACGCAGGGTGGGGATGATTCACGTATGTTTCCGCCATTTAAAGAAAACTGGAGCGGATCGTTCGTTACTTTGCAGCGAGGAAAGAAAGGTATCGCCCTGAATCTGAAGTCCGACCGGGGTATAGAGATTTTCAAAGAACTGGTCCGAATCAGCGATGTGGTTGTGGAAAATATGACGCCAGGTACGTTAACGAAGCTTGGCTTGGATTATGAAACGTTAAAGAAATTGAAAAGCGACATTATTTTGTGTTCAATATCGGGCTATGGTCAGACCGGACCGCTCGCGAATTTACCCGGTTATGATTCTGTCATTCAAGCCATGAGTGGTCTGATGAGTGTAACCGGGTTTGCCGATGGCCCTCCCACAAGGGTAGGTTCTCTAATTTCGGATATCACCAGTGGGGTTTTTGGTGCCCTTGGAATCTGTATGGCCCTGTACTATAGAGAGAAAACCGGCAAAGGGAATCTGGTTGATGTTTCTATGTTTGATGTATCTCTTACTCTTCTTGATGCTAATATGCTTACCTACACAATAGAGCATCAGGAGCCATCTCGTGATGGAAACCGCCTGAAATATATTACCCCGTTTGATACATTTCACTGTAGCGACGGGGATGTGCTTATCATATGCGGAAATGAAACAAACTTTGGCGCTCTGGCAGAAACTATTGAGCGGCCGGAATTAAAGGATGACCCTCGTTTTAAGGATAATCCCAGCCGGACCCGGCATGAACCGGAATTAAAACCAATTATCGAGAAGTGGACATTTGAGAGAACCCGTAAACAAGTGCTGGATTTTATGTTGCCAGCCGGTGTTCCTGTGGCTCCGGTAAACAAGGTATCTGAGGCTCTCGGTATGGAGCAAACCAAGGCACGGAAAATGCTTCAAGATGTAAACCAGCCCGGGGCCGGAAACATGACGATCTGCGGACCGACTCTCAAGGTACCCGAGACACCGCTTAGTATCCGTGGGCCGGCACCAATACTGGGTCAGCATACCCGAGAGGTGCT
>JAFGIF010000138.1 GCA_016929755.1 Deltaproteobacteria bacterium
ACCCCTCCTGGATATCCCAACCCCAGAAGCTTGGCGACCTTGTCGAAGGCTTCGCCGGCGGCATCATCCAGGGTGCGCCCGATCAAGGACATATGCGAGATGGAATCCACCCGGAAGATGGATGTATGACCGCCTGAGACTACCATGCCGATATGGGGGTAGGTGATTTCATTTTCGATTCTGGCCGCACTCAGGTGCCCCTCAAGGTGATTAATGCCACAGACAGGAATATCGAGACCATAGGCCAGGGCCTTGGCATATGAGATGCCCACCAGAAGTGCACCCACCAGTCCGGGGCCCTGGGTGACCGCAATGCCTCCCATATCTTTCAATGTGAGCCCAGCCTGCAGCAATGCCTGATCCGTTACCGGCTGGATCAGTTCGACATGTCGCCTGGAGGCGATTTCAGGAACCACGCCCCCGAAGGCCTTGTGATCTTTCACCTGGCTTGCAACAATATTCGAGAGAATTTCTCCGCTTTCGCTAACAATGGCCGCCGCGGTTTCGTCACATGAGGTTTCTAGGGCCAGGATATTCATGAGATGTTTTTTATCTTCTCTTTCTTTACCGGTGTTGCAAGCCGCAATTTCTTTTTGTCATCAAAGATGTAAAAGGTCGCGCTTTCCCAATCTGCGATGCCCTGCGGTGCATTGATTTTTACCGGTCTGTAGTTGCGAATGGAAAATTCGATGCCTTTGCCGTTATACTGCGGTATGCCCCTGATGAGTTCTGTCTCAGGCAAACATTCAAGGATGTCGCCCATTTTGAACACGACATAACACTGACCCTTAACTATGATGTTGGATTCTTTTTTGATATTCTGGATGCGAAAATAAAGCTCCTGATTTTTCAGGACAATGTTGTCAATCTCAGCGATGGGAGGTAGCAGCTCCGGCTCGGGAGCCAACCCCGGCACTTTATCTGCCTGATGGACTATTGTCGGACTGAGCTTGTTTTTCAGTGAGATAATTTCCTGTTCCTTTTGGGCAATATTGATACTTAGCTGTTTGTTTTCGCCAGAGTATGCTGAGATACGCCTGATCAATTCAGTGTTTGTCCGGTTTATTTGTGCAAGGTGAATGCCACCTGCAATTACAGCAATGAGCAGCACTACAAAGGAAATACCAAGCAGTTTGATCCACATTGGGCTGATCTTCATGATAGGTTTTCCACCATGTGATCGCAGGATGAGTAGCTGGTATTTCTCAGGTTCCATTATGCTGTTGCTCCTATTTTTTTCTCTGATCAGGAAAGAATCATTTCCATTCACAAATTGCAAGTGTTTCATTATCTTTCAGGCTGTTCTGATCAATAAAACGCTCACTGATTATGCTCGGTTTCTCTATGTTTTTTTCCAGGTACAGAATTTTTACTCCAGTGCGGTGAATATGATTCACAGTAAAGTCCATCAGGAAATAGGCCAGTATATATTTGGGGCAACCGATGATGTGTATTTGGTTTGTCGAAATTGAATTATGATTGTGTTTCGAAAAATCGCGTTGTTTGATTTTAAGGAATGCATCCAATCGAAGGTTTTGTTCCGGATCGTAAAATTCAGATGAATACAATTTTGAGAAATCTGCAAAATTTTTGGATTGAAGGCTCAACAACCATTGTCGGATAAAATTCTTGTACCTGTCGGCAGAGGTCTCAAGGGTTTTGGGATCGACGTAAGGTATGGTTTCAAGTATTACGACCGGCGTGCAGTAGGGGTGTATGTAGGGTGCAACCTCCTGAAGATGTTTATCATTCAGAGATACGCAGCCATGTGTGTCCATGTCGGCAAGGGGTAAGTCGCGTCCGTGAATCCATATGCCGTTGCCGTTTTTCCCTGTACTGATATCTACAGGATTCGGATAGTCCAGGACATAGGCCTTCCAGCCATAATATGCCGGTAGATCGTGACCGTCTATCATCTGTGAAGAAAAATACACGCCTTCCGGAGTGCGGTTGTCTCCTTTGACCTGTTTATCTCCCGGGTTGGAACCGGTAGAACAGGGGAAAGTCATAATCCGATTTCTGCCGCGATAGACTTCCAGCGATTGATTGGATTTATCCACACAGATTGTGTAGCCGGTATCACTGGTGGCAATCAACGCTGCCGGGAGGTTTTCTTCGGCTGCTTGAGAGTATTGACTCAACAATAGCAAGACTGCCATGCCGCAAAGCACGGCAATAAAACATTTACTCCACATATGCGCTTACAATTGGTTCCGCTCCAGAATTGCAGAGACACGGTATCCCGCTGATTCGATAGCCTGCAAGCCTCCTTCAGATCTATCGAGTACACCGATGACCAGTTCTACCTTCAAGCCGGACTCTTCTATGCGTTCGATTGCCCGCAGAGTGCTTGCCCCGGTTGTTATCACGTCCTCGACAACAACCACTTTCTGGCCCTTAAGGACAGGTCCTTCGACCCAGTTCTGGGTGCCATGTGATTTCTTTTCCTTTCTGACCAGAAAAGCAGAGATGTTTTTACCCTTCTGGTATGCAATCAGACTGGCGGCAACCGCGATAGGGTCGGCGCCGAGTGTCATGCCGCCGATAGCCTCGACAGGACTGTCTTGGATCATCTCGTAAATAATCGAGCCGATCAGACAGGCGCCCTCCGGATTGAGGGTAACCTTTCGCAGGTCTACATAGAAGTCGGACTCCTTCCCTGATGACAGGGTAAATTTTCCGTAGCGGACTGCATCGCGCAAAACAAGCTCTTTTAATGCATTGATCGTATTCATTTAAACACCCTTTCAAATATGGTGTCGACATAAGCCAAATGATGGGACATATCAAAAAGGCCTTCGATAGCATCGCGACCCAATGTGGCGCTGATATCAGGATCGTTCATAATCAATTCTTTGAATTCGCCCCGGTTTTCCCAGACCGCCAGTGCATTTCTCTGCACCCAGCGGTAAGCCTCTTCCCTGGATACCCCTGCCTCGACCAGGGCCAGCAGGATGCTTTGAGAATTCCACAAACCTTTTGTCATGTCGATGTTTTTCTGCATATTTTCAGGATAGACCACGAGTCCCTTGATTACCGAGTTGATGCGAGCCAGGGCAAAATCAACGATCGTGGTTGCATCAGGCCCGATGACCCTCTCAACACTTGAGTGGCTTATATCCCGTTCATGCCAGAGGGCTATATTCTCGATTGAAGAAAGACAGTAGCCTCTCAGCAATCGGGCGAGACCGGTGAGGTTCTCGGAAAGAATCGGATTCTTTTTATGAGGCATGGCGGAAGAACCTTTTTGTCCCTTCCCGAAGGGTTCCATTGCCTCAAGAACCTCTGTTCGCTGCAGGTGCCTGATTTCCGTTGCGATTTTCTCTATGCTGGCCCCGATGATCGCCAGCGTGCTGAAAAACTGGGCGTGCCTGTCACGCTGAATCACCTGGGTGCTGATGGGAGCCGGTTTCAGCCCGAGTTTTTCGCATACATACGATTCCACTTCAGGCGGCACATTGGCGAAGGTTCCGACTGCCCCGGATATTTTCCCATAGGCAATAGTTTCTTTCGCATCGAGCATGCGTTTGAGATTTCGCTCCATCTCAGCATACCATAGCGCAAATTTAAGCCCGAATGATGTCGGCTCGGCATGAATTCCATGGGATCTTCCCATAGTGGGAGTGCTTTTATATTCAAAAGCTTGCTCTTTAAGTGAGGTCATCAGGAGTTTGATATCTTCCAGGATTATATCGCTGCTCTCCTTAAGCTGCAGCGCAAAGGCTGTGTCCAGCACATCCGATGAGGTAAGGCCCAAATGAATAAACCGGGCATCGTCTCCTACATATTCACCAACACAGCTTACAAAGGCTATAACGTCATGACGAGTTACGGCTTCAATTTCTTCGATACGCCGGACTTCGAATGTCGCCTTATTGACAATATTGCCAAGACTTTCTTGCGGTATTTTACCGAGTTTGGCCCAGGCTTCACATGCAGCCAGTTCAACATCGAGCCATTTCTGGTAGCGGTTCTGATCTGACCAGATATCTTCCATAATTTTTCGCATATATCGTGAAATCATTGTCTTTTCCTTATCCCTCCGCTCGTTAGTATTTCAAATTCTGTTCATTGGTTGCTGTTCACGGTGATAGCATGCCTGGATTAACCGGCGTCAATAGTCTCATCTGCAGGCTGCCGTCTTAGCTGACCTTTGATCCGACCTTTGGTTCACTGTCAAAACTCAGCAGGGTGAGTCCTCCACTGGGGGTATTTGCCGCTAACAGCATTCCCTGGCTTTCAATTCCCATCAGTTTAGCTGGTTTGAGGTTCGTGACTACGGCGATGTATTTACCAACAATATCCTGTGGGGTGTAGTCCTTGCCCATACCGGCTACGATCTGGATGACTTTGCCGACATCAACCTTGAGCAGCAAAAGCTTGTCCGAACCTTTGACTCTATCAGCTTCAACAACTTTGCCGGCCTTGATCTTGGTTTTTGCAAACTCGGTGATATCGATCAGGTTGCTCGCTTCTTCAGTTTCAATGCTTTGGCCAGTCTGTATCTTTTCGACTCGCGGGAACAGGGCTTTGTCCACCATAATGCGACTGCCGGGCTTCAGGGCGCCGAAGGTTTCGAGTGTGTCAAAACTGATATTATCGGTGTGCCCCAGGATTTCGAGAATCCTGGTCGAAGTCTGGGGAATGACCGGCTGAATCATCACCGCTACGTAACGCAGTGCTTCCATCATGGTGTAAATGACTGTTGACAGCCGGGTTCGGTCGTTCTTGGCAAGTTCCCACGGTGCACTGTGATCGATGTAGCGGTTCAATCCCGCTATCAGAGACCATACGGATATCATGGCATTATGCAGTTCGATCTTTTCCATTTTAGCCAGGAACCTGGCGGTTGATTCAAGGGCCAGATTTTGTAATAGTATGTCTTCCTCCTGGAAGGGGCTTTCCGGCTCTGGCAGTACGCCATCATAGTACTTGGCTACCATCTTGGTGCTCCTGCTCACCAGATTGCCCAGATCGTTGGCAAGATCGGCGTTGTAGCGCTCAAC
>JAFGIF010000139.1 GCA_016929755.1 Deltaproteobacteria bacterium
ACTACAATATGAATGGATTCTTATACGGTATAATGCTCAGGACTACTATGAGAAGAGCATTCTTCCGAGAATCGATGCCCTGGATCATTAAGAGTACAGCCAGACCGGAAGTAACGAGAATGTATCATATTACAGGAGGATCATGATGCCTGAATGGACAGAATTCACGGATAAGCTAGGCCCGGAAAAGATTTTGCATGTGTATGACCCGAAGGTTGGGATGCGGGGCGTCGTGGTAGTGGATACGACCCAGATGGGAATGGCCGGGGGCGGCACGCGCATGATGCCGGACATCACCACCGAAGAGATTTTCGGACTTGCACGGGCTATGACATACAAGTTTTCCAGTCTGGATTTTCCTATCGGAGGAGCCAAGGCCGGTATCTGGGCTGATCCGGGGATAACAGGACAGCAGCGCCTCGATATTATGCATGCCTTTGGCCGGTCAATAAAACCTTTGCTGGATAGCGGTATAACAGTAGCTGCGGATATCGGCACGGATGGACATGATGTAGACGCCATTTATGCCGGGGCCTCTCTGGATAATAAAAGTACCGGTTTGAGCCTGGAGGAAAAAGACGGCGAACCGCTCGAAAATCATGCTACTGGATACGGGGTGGTGGTGGCAGCCAAGGCCGCATGTGAATTTGCGGATATTAATATCAAAGACGCAACGGTTGCCATTGAAGGCTTCGGCAAGGTGGGCGGGGGTGTGGCCCGTTACATGGATGAAGAAGGCGCCAGGGTTGTTGCAATTTCAACGATTGAAGGCACCCTGTACAATCCTGACGGGCTTGATGTTAAAAAGCTGCTGGAACTACGCAAACTCTACGGGGATGAGGTTGTCAGACAATACGGAGCCGGAGAACTGCTCACAACCGACAGGATATTCGGTCTGCCAATGGACATCCTGATTCCCGGTGCCAGGCCGTATGTGATCGATGCAAAAAATGTGGACATCATCCAGGCCCGGATAATTTCGAGCATAGCCAATATACCCATTACCGATGATGCCGAAGACATATTGTATCAGCGCGGGATTTTTTCAGTGCCGGACTTTATTTCCAATGCGGGGGGTGTGCTGGTAGCCATCGTTGATATCCTGGGAGGTGAAGCCGAAGATGTGTTCCGGGCGCTACGTGAACTGATCGGATCGATGACAAGTTCTATTCTGTCTGATGCCCGAAAGGCAGGGGTTAATCCACGCAAACTTGCCGTTCAGCGCTCAACGGACAAGGTACTCAAGACCAGGACAGGTGAACAGATAGCCCCTAGTTTCGAGGAAGTACTCGACATTGCACGCAAGCGGCTGAAGATGTAATTAGGCCTTCATCGAATGCGTGAATAAGAATTCATTATTGAATTAATTTACCTGTGAATTTAAATAATTATCAGTATCGTATTAACTGCGGTTAAGTAAGATGATGGAAAAAACACCCATCATCTTACTTAACCGCATATCCCTAGTCCTTCGGGTACATGTCTTCAATGGTGTTGGAAAACTTCTGGTTGACAACCCTGCGTTTGAGCTTGAGTGTGGGCGTAAGCTCACCAGTTTCCTGAGACCATTCATTATCCAGCAGTGCAAATTTGCGAATCTGCTCTACCCGGGCATAATCTTTTGTATTCTCGGCTATCTCGTCCTCAAAGAGCTTTCTCACTTTTTCATTATTAATGAGGTCCTTACGGTTTGTGAACGACACATCATTCTGTTTGGCCCATGCTTCCAGTTCTGCAAAGGCGGGAACGACCAGGGCGCTTAGAAATTTGCGATTGTCGCCAATGATTGCCACCTGCTCGATGAAATTGGATGCCTTGAGGCTGTTCTCTATATTCTGAGGTGAGATATTTTTTCCACCGGAAGTAATAATCAGGTCTTTTATACGACCGGTAATTTTCAGAAAACCGTCGGAATCTATTTCCCCGATATCACCGGTTCTGAAAAAGCCATCATCGGTAAAAGCTTCTTTGGTTGCAGCTTCATTTTTATAGTATCCCATCATTACCTGGGGACCTTTTACAATAACTTCGCCCTCATCTCCGATTTTCACCTCGGTGTCTCCGACTTGAGGCCCTACCGTGCCGGGTTTGATCTTTTTTGGCAGGTTGGCATTGATAACCGGGGTTGTTTCAGTCAATCCGAAACCTTCAATGACCTTTATTCCCATTCCAAGAAAGAATTCTGCATCAGATACGGATAACGGGCCACCACCGGAAAAAGCGAATTCTAACTGATCCATACCCAGGGCGTCTTTCAGTTTAGTGAAAATAAGCTTGTTGGCCAGATTGTATTGTAATGCGAATAAACCTTTTCTTGGCCTGTCATTACAAATATAGGGAAGATTCTTTTTGGCGATCCCCATTGCCCAATTGAACAATGCCTTTTTCACCGGAGGGGCACCAGCTAATTTTGCAAGAATGCCGGCATGAATCTTCTCATACAAACGGGGTACACTTACTATACATGTCGGTCGTACCTCCTGGAAATTATCCAGGATGGAAGCAAAGTCCTGTGCGAACACGATTTTTTTGCCGGTGAAAAGCGGCAGGTAATATCCCACAGTCCTCTCAAATGAATGAGCCAGAGGCAAAAAGGAGAGAAAAACCTGGTCCTTGACGAAAACATCAGGGTCAACAGCGTAGCACTGGTTACAGTTAGAGAAAAAATTGTCATGAGAAAGCATTACTCCTTTTGGCGGGCCAGTCGTTCCTGATGTGTAAATAATGGTTGCCATATCAGATAACTTGATTGCCTTGATCCTGGTGTCAAACTCATCCTTCTTGAGATTTTTCCCGCCTTCAGCCATAGCATCCTTAAGCGTTATTACACCTGGAATATCCTTGTCCATCTCGTCGAAAATGACAATATCACCCGGATCGGAAAGAGATTCTTTTACTGCAAGGATTTTATCCAGATGTTCCTTTGTTGCAACAAAGCACAGTTTGGAATCCGAATTCTCAATAATGTAGCGTGACTCCTCAGCTGAGTTGGTAGCATAAATCGGGACATTCACCGCACCGACAGATAGTATGGCGAGGTCAGCAAGGTGCCATTCGTATCTGTTAGGGGAGAAAAGGGCGACCTTATCCCCGCCTTTAATTCCCCTGGAGATGAGCCAATATCCAAGATTGTGCACCATTTCATTCATTTCGTTCCAGGAAATGTCGACATACTTTCCTTCAGAGTTTTTATAGGCCTCCATTGCCTTGTTGCCATACTCCTCAACCCGGTTTTGAAAGACTGCCGCCATCGATGTTTCCTCGAATTTTGCCATATATCCCTCCTATAAAATTAATCTATCTATAAAAAAGAATTGTTTTAAATATATTAATATTTATAGTATGAAAAATAAAGAATAAAATATCATTATATTAACAACATCCCGTTGAGCCAAGTAGCACTTGCCAATGAAAATGAATCAAGATAATCAAGGAAAACATATCTTTATCTGATTATTACAAAAAATTAT
>JAFGIF010000140.1 GCA_016929755.1 Deltaproteobacteria bacterium
CGAGGCTTATCAATGTTATATGTGACAATGCTCTTCTTGCTGCTTACACAGATGATATCAAGCAGGTAACCCCGAAGATTGTCAAAGTTGTTTTTACAGACATGGAAAAGAGTTACGGGAAAGATCGCGCTTTGGATAAGGCTGTCAGGCCCAATTATGCTCCGAAGCGCTATAGATTTTTAAAAAATATTGTTTTTGTGTTTATTTTGTGTCTTGTAGGAGTGCTGCTTGCCTGGAGTATCTTTACCCGCTATACATCAGCACAGATTTCATCAGGAGACAGTCCCATCCTGCAGCTGGAATCAGGGTGTGATGATCCGTCTGAAAATAAAAACACGTTTGAGCAGCAACATTCCAAACATGCCCCACCGAGCAATAGGGCCAAGATTGCCCTGGAAGATGTCGATTCGAATCACCAAACATCTCCCATACCACCACCTGCGGCAAATTCCGGCAAACCCTCAGGGATATGGGTCAAGGTAAGTAACGGCGATACATTGGCCGCTCTGACAGCAGAGTACTATGGAATGATTGATCCTCATATTATGCAGGCAGTCAGAGATGCGAATTCAGCGCTGGAAGATATTAACCTGATATATGAAGGCCAGCAGATTTTTCTTCCCAATGTTAATCTACCTTCCCGGGTTCTCTACAGTGTCAGCGTGGCCTCATACCATTCTATTGACGAGGCCCAGGCGGTTTTTACAGACTTGATGGGGACGAAATACGAAGCCGCTATCTACCCATATGTGGATGCCCAGGGCAAACGGTGGTATAGAATAACCATTGGGACATTTCTTTTGAAAGAGGAAGCCGACGAATATGCGCTACATCTTAAACAAAAAGGCTTTCTCTATGCCAGACCGCTGAAGATCAGCATGGAGGAATAAGTGGTAGAGATATCCAAAGCGCTCGATAAACTCAACACACACGAACACAAGGGTTCTCCGAAAGCGGGAAGCACAGGCCCCCTGGATGATCATCTCTACATGTATCATATGCCGTATTCCTATACTGCAGAACAAATCCGTAAGATCCGCACCCATATTTTACACCTGTCCGAAAGAAGTGTTCCGCGGGTGATTATGATTACCAGTGCTGTGCCAAGCGAGGGCAAGACTATAGTTGCCTCGAACCTGGCGATCTCGATTGCCAAGGGTGAAGATCAGCATGTTCTTCTGGTTGAGTGTGATCTGCGTAAACCAAACCTGTACAGCTTGTTCAAATATCCTCCATCACCCGGAATCAGCGAAATTATCCAGGGCCGATTTCAAATAGCCGATTGCCTCATAAAGACCCCGATCGAGAAACTCACAATTTTGCCTGCGGCAAAAGAACCTCCGGCAAACCCATCCGAGCTTCTGGAATCAAAGAGCATGAGCTCTATCATCGCTGAGGTCGGCCAGCGCTACAGCGACCGGTTTGTGATTATCGATACCCCGCCCATTCAAGCCACGGTTGACCCGAAGATTCTGGCTGATCAGGTGGATGGGATTATTGTGGTAGTCCGTCATCGCTACACCAGGGAGTCGGATTTTAAAATGTCGCTGTCAATCCTTCCCAGGGAAAAGATCCTCGGTACTGTACTGAATGCCCAGGACGAGTTGCCTTCTAAAAAATACCGATACCGCAAATACGGGTATCATAATTACTACTAGATAATCATTATTGATTCTTACAATAAAATAATTTGTGTATCGTCAATCTGTTAATAATTCTTTTAAAAGCATGTGTTCCGGTTCAGCTTTTCCAGCACAATTTCCAGGAGCCGTTTGCAGGCAGTAGTTTTCTGGCTTATGGCGCTATAGAGTAACCGACGAAATTTTCAGCAGCATATTTCCTATTGACAGGAAAAAAATAGCTGTTGTATAAATATCAAAGTCGATCGTCGACAATACAAGAAAAAAGGCATGTTCAACGATCATGTCGGATTGGATACGATATTTATGAAAAAGATGTTCATCTTGGATATTGAAGGCTGTAAATCAGTGAGCAAGGCGTTACGTCAATGCAAATCTTACCAGTTATGGAGTATGCAGCTATGAATAACATCGACAAGCAATTTAAAATATTGTCCCCAACTGCGATCTTAGGGTATGGATTTCCGCTGGAATCGTTTATGAACGGGATTCGAGAGGACCCCGATCTGATAGCAGTAGATGCTGGTTCGGTCGATCCAGGACCATACTATCTCGGATCAGGAAAGTCGTTTACCGATAAGATCGGAGTAAAAAGAGACTTGCGCCACATGCTCAAGCAGGGTATCGGCCGGAAAATCCCTATTATCGTGGGTTCATGCGGCGGATCAGGGGCAGCGCCTCATCTTGAGTGGTGTAAAGCAATAGTTGAAGAGATAGCCCGGGAAGAGGGGTTGTCGTTTCGGCTGGGCTTGATTTATTCTGATATTGACAAACAGGTGGTTATAGAGGCCATTGAAAATAATAAAATAGAGCCGTTGCAGTATCTTGATAAGCTCACTTCAGATGTCGTTGACCGGTCAGTGAATATTGTTGCGCAAATCGGTGTTGAACCGATAATTGAAGCAATTAAACTCAACTGCGATGTTATTCTCGCGGGCAGGGCCTATGATCCGGCGGTTTTTGCGGCATTACCAATCCACCTTGGTTATGACCCCGGGCTTTCAATGCACCTGGGGAAGATACTCGAATGTGCCGCTATTGCAGCAGAGCCAGGTTCAGGTTCTGATTCGGTGTTAGGTATTCTCGGCCCGGATTCATTTATTCTGAAACCTCTTAACCGTATCAGAAAATTTACCAGAGAATCAACCGCGGCCCATTCATTATATGAAAAATCAAATCCGTATTCTTTGCCGGGGCCGGGTGGGGCTCTGGATCTCAGAAATGTGAGTTTTCGCCAGCTTCCGGATGGGCAGGTTGAGGTGAGGGGAAGCAGATTAATACCTTCTGAGAAGTATAACGTGAAGATAGAGGGTGTGCAGAAATTAGGGTATAGGGCGATAAGTATTGCAGGCTCTCACGATCCGATTATGATCAAGAATATCAGCGACATTATTAAGGATGTTAATGCAACCGTAGCGGATATTTTACATTCTGAAAATATCGATGGGGAAATATATTTTCACATTTATGGTAAAAATGGCGTCATGGGTTCTTTGGAGCCTGCTCAGGAGATTGTCTCGCATGAGATTGGGATTGTGATTGAGAGTGTAAGTTCATCACAGGAAGCAGCTAATACGATTTGCACTATTACCAGATCAACGCTTTTGCACTACGGCTATGCGGGCAGAATCTCGACAGCCGGCAATTTGGCTCTACCATTTTCGCCGTCCGATCTTCCTGCCGGTGAGGTTTATTCGTTTTCGATTTATCATCTTATGGAAATCGATAATCAGGATTTATTCAAAATAAAAGTAGTGGAGATATAAGTTTCGTTAGGAGAACTTACATGGTGAATTTGCAGGATATTTCAAAGGTAATTCGATCGAAAAATGCAAGTCCGTTTGAGTTGACGTTCGATATAATATTGCGGGACAAAACATACTATGACCAGCTGAAGGAAAAGCGCTGTATTAATAAGGGCGTGCTCGCGGAATTATATGGTATTGCTGAAGACGACATTAATGATATTATATACTTTGACCCATGCTGTGCGATAAAGGTAACATTAAAAAGAGCAATCCCTTCGGGATCGCCGGGAGATACCGACGTGTATGGTGCTCAGCAGCATGCACCCTTGCTTACACTACAGGTCGAAATTTAGAAATCTTTAATCAATACCGGCGCTGAGAGATGTGCGGAAGGTGGTATCTATGCGTGAAATTCAGATTGCTGATGTCATAAGGGCTGTCCGTGAACTTGCAATCTCAGCCAATACAGATCTGGGCCAGGATGTGTCTGAAGCCCTTGAGAAGGCCCTGGAGATGGAAGAGTCTCCGATTGGAAAGGATATTCTCTTAAGGCTTATAGAAAATTGTGAAATTGCCCGGGCCGAAAAGATTCCCATGTGCCAGGATACTGGTCTGGCCGTAGTCTTTGTAGATGTGGGCCAGGATGTCCATGTCGTGGGCGGTTCACTGAAGGAAGCCATTACGGAAGGTGTCAGACAGGGATATCGGGATGGCTATTTGCGCAAGAGCACATGTCATCCTCTGACCCGTGTGAATATGGGTGATAATACTCCGCCGATTATTCACTTCGATGTCATGCCCGGTGATCGGTTCAAACTTATCCTGGTTCCAAAAGGCGGAGGAAGTGAAAATATGAGCAGGGTGACTGTCCTGACGCCTTCAGCCGGAATGGAAGGAGTTAGGGATTACGTGGTTAACAGGGTTAAGGAATCGGGCCCCAACCCCTGTCCGCCTACAATTGTCGGAGTAGGTATCGGGGGCACAATTGAACTGGCGGCACTTCTGGCCAAGAAATCGCTGTTACGGCCTCTGGGCAGCTCCAACCCTGAGCCCGAACTTGCAAAATATGAACAGCAGTGGCTCGACGATATAAACCGTCTGGGAATAGGTCCGGGTGGTCTCGGCGGGCGGATAACTTCGCTGGCTGTACACATTAATGCAGTGCCGTGTCATATCGCAAGTATTCCGGTGGCTGTGAATCTGCAGTGTCACGCAGCCCGGCACAAGGAGGTTGAGCTGTGAGCCCGAAAGAACTGAATCTCAACGAAGTGATGCGTCTGGATACTCCATTTTCTCCCGAAGATGTGCGCGGTCTTCACATAGGGCAGCGAGTTGTGCTCAATGGGATAATATATACTGCGCGTGATGCGGCTCATAAACGGCTGGTGGAGCTTCTCAATGCAGAAGAGCCATTGCCGTTTGATATGGAAGGCCAGGTGATATACTATGTCGGACCGACTCCTGCCAAGCCGGGCAGGGTTATAGGGGCTGCCGGACCAACATCGAGTTATCGTATGGATGCCTATGCCCCCCTGCTCATGCAATACGGCCTGAAAGGAATGATCGGCAAGGGGACCCGCAGCCGGGAAGTTCGAGAAGCCATGCGGATTTATCAGGCGGTCTATTTTGCCGCTATCGGTGGAGCAGGCGCTCTCATGGCCCGCAGTATTATCTCGGCCGAGGTCATTGCGTATCCGGAGTTAGGGCCTGAAGCCATTTCCCGCCTGGAAGTCAAAGATATGCCTTTGATCGTGGCTAACGATATCTACGGCAAAGATCTGTATGAAAGTGGTCAGAATTCCTATGCCGTCTAACCCTGAACGATTTTTATGTATCTGCCAAGGCTGTTTGATAGATACCAGACAGCCTTCTATCTGAATAAAATCAGCGAATATAAAGAGCTGATACCCCTTAGATAATTTTTTTCCGGCATCAAATTTTATGTTGTCCAATTAACAATCGTGTTCAGGTCTCGATGGCATAAATGCATATGCCATACCCGAACATTTATTGTTTCAATGAATTCGGAGTATAAAAAATGGGGTCTTTATAGATGAGAAATACTGCATTGGCTGTATTTATTGATGTGCTTCTCGGGTGTAGCGTGCAGCATGGGGGAGAGGGTGAAAAGCTTGCATGAGGCTTGGTCGGCTCGATTAAAAAGATACGGCGATAATCTGGTGGTTCATGCTTGATACAGCATTAATAAAATCCAATTGAACAATACATCAATTCGACAGGTTTTTTTAGCGAGAGGCGTTCTATTGTGAATATATATTTAGATAATGAGCTGTTGTTTACCAAGATTATTCATTATTTTCCGAAACCATTTTTTTCTTGACACACAATTAGCGATGCTTTATTAATAATATACTATGATCGATTGTCGACAATGCATGGTTGATATTAATGCTGAATACAATAAACAATCGTTGGTCAAGGGATATCTTTTCAAGGAAGGAGATTGAAGATGTTTAAGTCTTTTAAGCTGCGCATCCCTGATTGGATTCATTTTGGAATTGGTGCAGTGAGCCAGGTTAGTGAAGAAGCCAGGCGGCTGGGAGCAGGAAGAGTAATGGTGCTCACAGACCCTGGGGTAGCAAAGATTGGTTTGTTAGAAAAGGTTATTGTTCCCCTTGAAAATTCAAATATTGAATACGGGGTTTTTGACAAGGTAGAGCCCGAACCTACCATGAGGAATTTCTTCGATGCATTGGATATGGCTGAAAAAGGCAAATTCGATGTGTTTGTGGCAGTCGGTGGTGGCAGTTCCATGGATATGACCAAGTTGGTTTCTGCCATGATGACCAACAA
>JAFGIF010000141.1 GCA_016929755.1 Deltaproteobacteria bacterium
AGCTTATCTCCAAGCTCTCTCTTGCGTTGCATAATAATCCTGGTGGCGTCTTCCTTTGTCATGCATTCTCCTTTACTGTCATCGAGATATCCAGGGCCTTTACTGAATGGGTTATTTCTCCCACTGAAATGTAATCGACCCCGGTAAGCGCCACTTCACGGACAGTTGCCAGGGTTATGCCGCCCGAAGCTTCCAGGGGTATCTTTCCGCCTACAATACGTACTGCTTTTTCGATCTCATTGATCGCAAAATTATCAAGCATGATTCTGTCTACTTCAAGAGCCAGCAATTCCTCTACATCAAGCAGGGTACGGGCTTCCACTTCGATTGGAAGGTTGGGATGGGCCTGGCGGACCTTTTCGACAGCCTTGCCGATTGAACCTGCAGCATCAATGTGATTGTCCTTGATGAGAGCCATATCATATAGTCCCATACGATGGTTGTATCCGCCTCCGATGCGAACTGCAAGTTTGTCCAGAACTCTGTGCCCCGGAACAGTTTTTCGGGTATCAATGATGCGGGCACTGGTGTCTTTAACTTCGGCAACATAGCGCGCAGTCGCTGTAGCTATTCCTGACATGCGCTGCATAAAATTCAGTACCACCCTCTCTGCCTTGAGTATTGCCGGAACCGGTCCCCGTATATCGGCCACCGTATCTCCCGGCTGTGTGCAAGATCCATCAGCAAGATAAAAATCCCCCTGTATCTGAGGACTGACTTTATGGAATACTTTTTTTGCAATATCAATCCCGGCCAGGACACCCACGGCCTTGGTCCGGATTAATCCGCGCATGTACGTGTCTGCCGAAAAAATGGCCTCTGAAGTTATATCGCGCCCATCTTCAAACAGTGCCAAAATAATAATGGAATCTATCAACTCATCTGTATTCACTGCAAAACCTTTCTATAATATCATCGAGGATTAAACCAGCTCTATTTACCTCATCTTTTGTGGAGAATGCTGAAGAAAGACTTAAAAATATCGAGTCGTATTTATGAAGATCTACGCCTAATGCGGCGTAATCTATTCTGTCAACATCATATTCTTCTCCCACAAAAAAATATTTCCCGAATCTGGGTTTGCCGGTATCTCTGAAAGGCCAGCTAGTTTTCAGAGCAAAATACTTACTCAGGATAGAAGTCAGTCTATGATTAGATTCAATCGCATCCGCAGAAATCGACTCACCCAGAGCGTCCTGAACTATCTTGAAAAATGATTTCACGAAATCAATATCGGTAATGACAATTCCATACAGATACCAGTCTGGTATAACTGAGATAACAATCTTCGCTTCGGCTTCAGTCAGTTTTTCATAGCTCGGGCAGAAGTGCCCTTCACAGATATCACGGCCGTAAAAGCTTATCTCCCGCAAATCAACTCCGTTATTCTGGATCGGATGAAGCATGCAACCGATTTTCCGGCGAGTCTGATCAAGAAATCCCACGAACTCACAGGAATAAATTGTCTTGAATATTCTTTTGCTGTTCTCTTTATGTCTGAGCACGTCCCGATACTGTTCCAGAGTTATCTCGCCATCTTTTACCTTTTGAAACAGTCTGCTGCGAAAAACCAGGCGCTGCGTCAGTGATTTCCGGGTATTATCCGCATAATTGTAGATCCCACAGCAGGCTGCACATGATTTGGAAGTATCAGGCTGGCACAGATGAATCACAGACATATTCTTATTCCGCTATTTTATTACAATCATCACATTGAAACCATCCACACCAATGGTATATTCGGTATCTGAGTGCTCAATAGTATACAGATCAGCAAAATCATCCAGCACCTCGAAAGCTCCGCGTTCAATCAATTCATCAAGCAGGCAGTGCAGAACTTCAAATGTAAGATCATCATCTATGATAATATTATACGCTCTATTTCTATGCAGAAACGGAATCTTCTCAAACATAGCTAACTACCTTAACATATTCCTGCCATGTGTTGAAGCCCAATGCTTCACCGCATCTGACTGATATTAATTTTTAAGCACTGCACAATTTTTTCTTGCAATATAAATCTTATTGCGTTAGGAGCAATACTATACACGCTGGAGGTGATCATATGGGACTTGTCGATTCTATTAAGAAAAAATCAAAACAGGCAACATTAATAACAAGTGCAGATTATATCATTAAATATGTTCAGAAAAATCCGGAAAAAAACTTCCATACCATGATGAAAATGCTTTCATCTCTCGATGGAATGTTCAGCGGCGGAGGCCAGTTTAAAAATGTGATGGAATGGATTGACCAAAATCCGGGAACAAAAAAATGGTTTATTAACCTCATGTCGAGAAATCCGGATCAGGTCAGAACATTCATTAAAAATTTCTTTGGTAACTGCTCTTTAAAATGGGTTGAAAACGCAACAGCAATGGAACAGGAAAACGGATTGTGTCCTCCATACACGATTCTTATCAGTCCTACCATGCGCTGCAATCTGCACTGCAAGGGATGTTATGCCGGCAGTTATACCCGCAAAGACGACATGAATTTTGAAACCTTTGAAAAGATTATCAGGGAGGGCAAGGAACTCGGGATTTACTTCTACACCATCCTGGGTGGAGAACCGTTCATCGTTTTTGACGATGTATACCGGATTGCCAAAGAACACTCAGACTGCCTTTTCCAGATCTTCACCAACGGCACCATGATTGATGACAAGGTTGCTGATAAACTTCTGGAACTCAAAAACGTAGTTGTCGCATTCAGTGTCAATGGATGCCAGGAAGACACCGATTATATGCGCGGAGATGGTGTTTACAACCAGGTGCTTGAATCTGTTGCCCTGCTGCGCGAAAGAAACTTGATGTACGGCATGTCGCTGGTCCTTACATCCAAAAACTACGACACGCTCATGTCAAAAGAATTCCTCAAGTTCTGGGAAGAACAGGGAATCGTATACGGCTGGAATTTCCTATTCATGCCGGTAGGCCCCAAACCTGACCTCAGTCTTATGCCAACCCCGGAGCAAAGAATTACCTGGGGGGAATTCATTAAAGACTACCGCGAAAAAGAACCCCTCTATATGATGGACTTCTGGGCCGATGCACCGGCTGTTCATGGCTGCATCTCGGGCGGCAGACGTTTTATTCATATCAACAACAAGGGTGATATTGAGCCATGTATCTTTGCACACCATGCAACTCACAATATTAATGAATGTCACCTTATTGATGCACTGCAGTCTCCGTTTTTTACCTTTATCCGCATGAACCAACCGCATACTGACAATCTTTTAAGGCCCTGTATGCTCATTGACAACCCGGAGAATTGGCGAACAGCCTGCAAAAAATTTAACGCCAGACCAACTGAAACCGGAGCCGAAAACCTGACCCAGAATCCTGAAGTTATGAAAGCCCTCGACGATTATTCCGCAGCCGTAGCTGAACTGGCTGATAAGATTTGGCTTGAAAAATATGCATATAAGATTGACGATATGTACGAGCGTAAGTGCAGCTATGGAGAGGGCATCGATCGTATAGAATACAAGCTTAACCGCAGCAGTTTTCTTGATAAAATCAAAAAGTGGGCTGAGAAAAATCCCACTTTTGCCAAAAACATGCTTGAGTCTCTTGAATACGTTAATAAACACTACGGGTCAGACAGTTTGAGGCATATTCAGATTATTAAGCAGGAAGATCAGAAAACTGATTCGCTCTCACAAGAGGATTCGGTTGCCCCGCCGGTTCCTTCATAAGGCACTTTAACCACATTTATCGTTTGTGCTATAGAACTGTTCTGGAGGCCAGCGTCTATGAATGGCCGGACATATTCCTGGACATGGCTGAAGGCATGCTTTCTCAGATCTTATTTCAAACTGTGCTCTATAGATAAATTCGGTCAGGAAGTTGAAGAAAAACTTCTTCCTCAAAGTAAAGACCTTTTATATGCCGGCTGGTATCGATGATTCCTGTACCACGCATACCACTATCGGGACCGCTAT
>JAFGIF010000142.1 GCA_016929755.1 Deltaproteobacteria bacterium
ATTATCCTGCCTGAGAGCCCGCCGGTTGAAGATATCGAGGGTGTGCCGAAACTTGATTCTTATGAAGAACTCAGGGACATGCTCAAGATCCGCAAATATAAGTTAGGCACGTATTTTTATGTACCCTTTGCACACTGGCGCATCGACTACTACAAACGCTTTATCGAAGAGGATCTTGCCCCGGCACAAATTTGTCCCTCGATTTGGACAGCTTCGACCTTGGGAGCGCTGGAAATCCTGAAGGTTTTAAGCGGCAAATGGAAACCGGTGGCATCTCCACGCTATTGGTCGATCTACCAGGGCAGGATTCATATCAACCGAATTAACGGATTATCATTGCAAAGTCTGCTGGTCTGGCAACGCAAAATCATGTGGCGACTTTTTCAGAGCCCCCTTGGGCCGCTTCTCGAATTCGGCCAAGTCGTGTGGTGGAAATTGTTCTATTCGTGGGAAAAACATCGTGAAAATCAAAGATCAAAACAATACAAAAACTGATCTCTGAATATTGATAAACTCATATGAATTTTGACTACACAAGCATTTTTGAACGTAACTACGGCATCTTCTCTCCCGAGGAACAGGAAAGGATCCGCACGACGAGGGTGCTGCTGGCGGGAGACAGCGGCAGCGGTGAAACCATCGCAATCATCCTGGCCCGCTCGGGCTTCGAGCAGTTTATCATTTGCGGACAGGAAACATATCAGGCATCGGACATGAACCGCCAGATCGGTTGTTTTGAAGAAACGATCGGAAAATCCAAAATTAAACAGATCGCTGAGTCCATTCTTGCCATCAATCCTGCCGTTCACATCGAGACATTCGATCATTTTGTGCAAGAAGACAAAATCGATGACCTGGTCAGCCGCTCAGATATCATCATCCCCGCGGTTGAAGATCTTTCCTACAGTATCCTTATTTTCAGGTCCGCCAGGAAACTCGGCAAGCCGGCGATTTTGTGCATGCCTTCGGGTTCAATGGCCTGGGTAAGCACATTTGATAAAAACACACCAAGCATCGAGGATGTATTCGGCATCCCCAAACTCAGCTACAAAGGCTTGCGCACGGTTATGCACACCCGGGAATACCGCTGTGCACAGTATAATTTCATTACCTCGGGAGACTGGCGGGTAAGCTGGTTCTGGAATTATTTCCTGGACAAACGGCCCCTGGCTTTGATCTGCCCGGTAGAATGGTTGGCTGCAAGCCTGGCAGCCCTGGAAGCGCTCAAAATCGCTTCGAAAAAATGGCAACCGATTGAGGCCCCCAAGTGCTGGTATATCCGCAAAGGTAAGGTTTCGCGCTCGCACTTCAGTTTGTTTATTCAGTACCACCGAAAACTTGGCTGGGCAATCTTCGGAAACGGCATCGGCCAAAAACTGCACAAGATTACCCACCTCTTCTGGCGCAACGTCTTCAGATTCCTGCGCTTCCGGCAGAACCATAAAAATTAAAAAGTGTTTCGACCCTCAACGGGTTGCCTGATAACTTTACCGCCGCAGAGTATATTCCAGGCACAAGCCTCAATATAACGTGTTGATAACAGAAAGGCTTCTGGTATATTATGAAATTATGAGAAAAGCTTTCCCTTCAGTGCTGTTATCACTATTGATTGTACTGGTGATATCAGGCTGCGGTGGTGGCGGGGGAAGCGGAGGTGGGGATAGTTCCAGCAATGATTCGACAGCCCCTGCAAATGTGAGCGATCTGGCTGCGCAACCGGATGACGAAAAAGTGGTTCTCGACTGGACATCGCCACCGGACATTCCCGGCGATCTGGAAGGCTATCGTGTATACTACAGCGACGACGGCGGCGAAACCTATGCAACCGCATCATCATCTCTGAGTAAAAGCATCGAGCAGCATGAGGTAGACGGGCTTACCAACGGCCAACTCTATACATTCAAGGTAAGCACTTATGACTCCAGCGGCAATGAAAGTACCGGTGTCACAACGCAATGCTATGCCAACGCTCCTCTAGACTTTTCCAACTATACTTTGCAGCACCGTCTGGAAAACATGATCGTTGTCAAAACATTGAATGGAAGCGTTCCTAATCCATCGGGCTCGGAAGCAACGTATGATGGACTAGCTCGTCTGGTGGTAAACAAGACCTCTTTTGCTCTTGAACCATCCTGGAGTGGTGAAGCCTGGGAATTCCAGGTCAGTTTCGATTTGCCAAGCGGCAGCAACACGTCCTGGATCGAGGTGTATGATAATCAGGACATACCCTATGCAAAGAGTTCGACCCTGAATATCTCCCTGGATGTATCGCTTGCATCCCAGCCCGATCTGAGCGCTTTCCCCGAGGTGCGCCTGAGTATTAGTGTCACTGATCCCACACAAGACAATGTACATGTGCCAGACCTGGTTGCTGAAAATTTCATGGTTCGCAACGCCGGCTCTCTGATGGAAGACATCACTGTGTCTGAAACCGATGATTCCTATAGCCTGAGCTTCAGCGACGATACCTGCGGCATGCGCGACCTGGCAGTTTCAGTATATGTCCCTGAAAATCCACTATACGACGGTCTGAGCGAGCTGGCCACCTACGGCCACAGCTACGCGCTTCTGGTCGGTATCGAAGACTATCCCGATGAAGAAAACGATCTCGATTACTGTGTTGATGACGTGATCGATATGCGGGCTGCACTTTCAGCCCATCCGCTGTGGGCGGAGGAAAACATAACCATGCTGACCAATGGTACGGCAACCAAAAGCGCTGTCCTGGGCGAGATTGCAAGAATCGCAGGCATGATGAACCCCTGGGACTGTTTTCTGTT
Source organism: Deltaproteobacteria bacterium (assembly GCA_016929755.1). Taxonomy (GTDB): domain Bacteria; phylum Desulfobacterota; class Desulfomonilia; order UBA1062; family UBA1062; genus JAFGIF01. The sequence goes on from JAFGIF010000142.1 coordinate 2,781, forward strand.
TCATTTCTCCGGGCACGGCAGCAGCTCTGTTTTTACCGAATATCTCTGCACAGTCGATAATTATGCATGGATTTCAGTAAACGATCTGACTAGTGCCCTCAACGCTGTCCCAATCCCAGGGGAAGGACTGGCCAATGTATACGTGTTTCTCGATTCATGTTACAGCGGTGGGTTCATCAGCCGCTCGGCAGAAGTATCAGCCAAACCAAGGTATATGCCCTTCGTGCCCCAGCCGGATGCGACGGCCGGCCTCCAGACGGCCCGGAGCTCCACCTTCCTGGCACGCGAACTGACCGGCGACAACATATGTGTGATCACGGCCGCTGATGAAAACCAATTTTCATGGGACGATTCCATACTTGAAAACGGGGTTTTCACTTACTTCCTGGTGGAGGGAATCAGCGGCACCAGTATTCCTTGGACGCCCGCCAACAGCAATCATGACGAATGGGTAACCGTCGAAGAGGCCTTCGACTATTTGGCGCCTCTGGTTTCCGCCTGGGTTGACGGTTACAATAACGAAGGTGAAACTGTTTATGAGGATGACCCCCAGTTTCAGGACATTAGCCAGGACACCCTGGGCCGGTTGCTTTCTTCGTGGTAAAAAAGCACCCGGCAGGACTAGCCCTGCAACTCGACCCCCGGACACTCGGCACATGTAGACGGCAAAACCGGAGGGGCTTCTTCGATTACACGCATTGCCTTCCATTTTCCACCACGAAACCTGAGGAAAAATGATAATCCCAGCACGACCACATAGGTTGATGCAATACTCCAACCGGCCATTATCCCGTAGTCAAAAACAACGATTGCAATATAGGCAGGTATCACGAGCACAACGCTTGAAATCAAAATAATCATGAGCATAACAAAACGCGTATCACCGGCGCCCTTGATTGCAGAGGCAAAAATAATGTTCATGGTATCAAAGATCGAGTATACAGCTACGAATCTAAGCAGAATCACTGTGAGTGCGTATATTTCGTCAAACGATTCCGGATCGGCCTGTGAAGCAAACGGGGCCACGAATATTTGAGGCACTGCCACATATGTCACGGCAATGCAGAGCATGTAGGCAAAGGTCATATAAAAACCGGAGAAGACACTTTTCTGCGCCAGGTCAGGCTTGTTCCCTCCCAGATACTGCCCCACAAGTACCGAGACGGCGATGCCGAAACCGATCATTGGCATAAAAGCCAGCGTGCTGATATTGAAGGCAATATTCGTTGCTGCCAGGCTGACAGTTCCCAGGCGGCCGATAATAAGCACAAACAATGTGAAACCCGCCATATCGAGAAAAAATTGCACACCGGAAGGAAAGCCGTAACGCAGCAGACGGCCAAAGGCATCCTTGTCAAAACGCCACCCTCTAAGGGTATGATACTTTTGGTTCTGGTCCTTGTCGGACATCAGAACCATATAGAGTGCAAATGAAATAAACCCGGCCAGCACCGTGGCAATTGCCGCCCCTTTGATGCCCATCTCGGGCAGTCCCCATTTGCCGAAAATAAGGGCGTAGTCCAGCACCAGATTTACGGCTGTTCCAAAGGTGTTTACCCACATGATCGGCCAGGGCCTACCACGACCGGAAAAAAAACCGGCAATGGCCGACGATGCAATTACCGGCCCTGCCCCAAGGCACAGAATCTGAAAATACTCCACCTCATATTTCTGAACAAGGACATCGTGTCCGAAGTAACC
>JAFGIF010000018.1 GCA_016929755.1 Deltaproteobacteria bacterium
CTAATGGATAATGTGTTTTTAAAAATCAACATAGAAGGGAGAATTGATATGATCAGAGTTGTTGCAACGATACGTTTAAAGCCGGGCAATGTTTCCGATTATCTCAAGATAGTCAAGGCCAATGTGGTTAATGTCAGAGAAGAAAGCGGGTGTGTCGAGTATGCCGCCTGCGTGGATACTGCCGCTGATTTACAGCCGCAGAATATCGATGAAAATGTCGTCACAATTATTGAGAAGTGGGAAAGTCTGGAAGCTCTCCATAATCATCTTAAAACACCCCATATGCTGGCTTACAGGGAAACGGTCAAAGACATTGTAGAGAGCGTCTCTCTCAAAGTACTAAAAGAAGTATAACAAAAACAACAACCGGAGCCAGACCTCAAAGATCTTGTGGACTGGCCCTGCTTTCTGCTTTTCTTCAAACCTTCCAGGCCATAAATTCCTAAGAATCCGCATTCGGCCACTTATTTATGAACCAGCGACAGGGAACATCGGATACTCTTTGCGATCTACCCTGCCCCTCTTTAAGTTGCTGTGCTAAAATAACCGGCTGAACTCCAGCTTTCAGCAGTACTATTTTGCATTTCAATCCAAATGGGTTATAGGATGTGGCATGAGTATTATTGAACTTAAAAATGAAAACGAAATACATGGCTACCTGAATGAACTAGATAAAACCAGGAAAAATGTAATTGCCATTGATTTGGAAGCTGAATTCAACCTGCATTGCTATGGCGAGCATCTCTGCCTTATCCAAATATTTGACCGGGAAAATGAACTGATCATCGATCCTTTTAAAATCAAGAACAGTGATGTCTTGAAGAGATTATTGGAAAAACGCGATCTGTTGAAAATTATGTACGATTCAGGCAGCGATGCGGCCTTGCTTAAAAACGAATACGGTATAAGAATTAACTCTGTCCTCGATTTAAGACCGGCAGTTACCCTGCTGAATTATCCGAAGCAAAGCTTATCCAATATTCTGAGTGAGGAGCTGGGGATCATTCCATCAAACAAAAAGAAATTCCAATGCTACAACTGGATGAGAAGGCCTATTGCCGCGGCCGCCCTCGAGTATGCCATGAATGATGTACGCTATCTCTTTGATTTGAAAGATAAACTATTTGATAAGCTTAAAAACAATGCCTTACTGGATACCTATATGCTTCACAATCTCATGATCCAGAATGGAACCAACAATAAAAACAAAAAGGAAAAATACGAAAAGGCCAAGGGCTATGACAAACTGGATAAAAGCCAGAAAAACACCTTCAAAAAGATTTTTATTGCCAGAGATGCATTTGCTAAAAAAATTAACAAACCGCCCCATTATGTTTTCAGTAACGGCAAGGTGCTGGCGTTATGCAAAGAAAATAGTGTTGACGATGATTTCATCGAAGAAGGGATAAATCCTCGCATCAAACCCTCGATAAGAAATGATATTTTCACTCAATTCGCATCTATTATAAAATGCCGGTCTGAAACAACGGACACTTATGGAAATGAGAACTGATGCCTGAAATTCACAGGAGGATCGCAATAGAACGCAGTCTCACCCTTGACGAATGTTTAGCCCTGGCAGTTTATTTACTAATATCCGGGAGATTTCAATGACGAATAACGATACCTTGAAAAAACTCAGAATCGCCCTGAATCTTAAAGATACTGATATAATTGAAATCCTTAAGCTGGCCGATTTCGAGATTACAAAATCCGAACTATCCGCTCTTTTTAGAAAGGAAGGGCATAAAAACTATAAAGAATGCGGTGACCAGATTTTACGGCGTTTCTTAAACGGCCTTATTATCCGCAACAGAGGGAAAAGAGAAGCGTAGCCAATCTCCCACCACGGTGCCTATGCCAGACGAAAGAGACCATACAAGCTGTATATTTTGCCGGTTCCTTGCCATTTTTGAATACAAGCACCGGTCTGTCATCCTTTCGAGGAGTGCATGATCCCCTGGGAACACCACGACAGCACGCCGGTGCCTGGAAACGATGAAACTCTTGGCCTATTTAAACGAGGCAAAGAATTCTCGATCAGGCTGGGCGGCTGCGAGCTCATGAACAGTCGTATTCATGGATCAGAAGATGTCCTGGCCGAACTGGCTTGCGCTAAAATATTCGGATTTCCCCGGCCCAGGGTTTTGATCGGGGGCTTGGGCATGGGATATACCTTGGCCGCGGCACTTAATCGACTCGGAAACGAGGCACAGGTGATAGTGGCCGAATTGTTACCGGCGGTGGTAAAATGGAACCGTGGCCCACTTGCATACCTGGCAGGCCATCCCCTTGAAGACAAGCGGGCCACTGTCCGCGAAATCGATGTTGCCCAAATCATTCAGGAGAGTCAACAGGCCTTTAATGCTATCCTTCTGGACGTGGATAACGGTCCGGAAGGCCTGACACGACAGGACAACGACTGGCTCTACACCCGGGCCGGTATTGAAGCGGCCTTCACTGCCCTGCGGCCTGCGGGCGTGTTGGCTGTATGGTCTGCCGGTTCCGACCGTGGTTTTACCAGGCGTTTGCAACTGTCAGGTTTCGAGGTAAACGAAATCCGTGTACGGGCACAAAGTCGCCGAAAGGGTTGGAGACACACTATCTGGACAGCCGTACGATCTTCCTGAACTTGACAGTCAGCAAGTCAACAGGATAAACAGATGGTTCGACATCAGGCGTGATAACGATAAATCCTCAGTCTTTCGGATTTGGCAGGTTTTATAAAACAATGAACGAGTGGTCTGTTTATATCATACGGTGCGACAACAGGTATTTATACACGGGTATCAGCACGGATGTGCCGCGAAGACTGGGTGAACATCGTTCAGGAGATCGAAATGCTGCAAAATACACAAAAGCCTTCTCTTCGATTGATCTGGTCTACGAAATTATCATCGGCAGCAGAAGCCTGGCATCAAAGATCGAGCTTAAAATCAAAAAACTGCCGAAGCAGAAAAAAGAGTTCATTGTTGCGAGTTGCTTTAGCAGAGACGAACTCATGGAATTCATTAAACTTTGAGCCTGACGGCATGAAACTGGCCGAATAACACAAAACTGAAAGACAAGGAAACCCACACATGAATGGCACACAGCGAATACATATAAAACCCGGGTTGAATGTATCGATCGTACTGAAGAAAGACCAGCGATCAGGAAAACTGACGCAGGGTATTGTCAAGGATATCCTTACGAAATCATCATCACACCCCCATGGTATCAAAGTCAGGCTTGAAAGTGGTGAAATCGGGAGAGTAAAAGAAATAGCAGTGTAATACAAGGCAGGTTGTGAGTTTTTCATGAACAGTTTTGCACTTTTCACCGATGTGAGCCTGAATCCTGAACTCAGGTGTGGAGTGGGCGCCTATCTTGTCATTCCGGCTTCCATGTTGCAGGCCTCACCGTACAGCATTGATAAAACCGTTGTGGACAAGCATGTGGTGGTGCGCAGATTTGAAAACACAACATCGACCAGACTTGAATGCCAGACAGTTGTGTGGGCACTGGAAGAGTACCAAAATACATGCGGGCCTTCAGAGGCTGACAGGCTGCAGGTATATACAGATTCACAGGGCATCGCCGGCCTTCTTAGGAGAAGACAGGCCTTGGAGCTGAAAGGCTTCCGCGCAAAAAGATCGAATCTTCAGGTAAAGAATGCCGCCCTGTATCGCGCATTTTACGAATTCTCAGACATGCTTGGGTTTGAGATCATAAAGGTGCCCGGGCATTCCCGCTATCACTCCCACGATGCAGTCGGCCGTATTTTCTCATTTGTTGACCGGAAAGCAAGAAAAGCGTTGAACCTTTGGATGGATGAAATCAAATTTCGATCTTGAAAGACTTGGAAGTGCTTGTTTTCCATTATTATTGTTGTTTTGCGCGAAAAATTGCTTACAATAAGATACAACCCAACACACAGCTAGATTTCAATGACAGGAGGAGACAAATGGAACCGGAATACAACGACCTGCTGAACTCTCAGGGCCATAAATGCCCTTGCCTGGCAATCGGATACAGCATGTATTCCATGCACACAGAAGCATTCATTTTCCTGCCAAATAAGAGAAATGCAACTGCTAAGATTTTTGGTGGCTTGATCCTGGTTTTGGCATGTTATACAATACATAACGAAAAGCAAAAAATACTGTTGTAGTACTGTTGAGACATATTCCGAATAAAGCAGTTGGAGAATAAACACATGAATTCAAACAAGACACCTTCTGATATCGACAGGCCGGGCCAGAGCGGAGCCGAAGCCCGGCGCAACCAGGTGCGCCGGGACAAGACTATCCGGGAGCGAGCGCTCAAGCTTTTCCCCTGGGTGTGTGCCCGCTGCGGACGGGAATTCACAGGCAAGAAACTTCGCGAACTCACGGTCCACCACAAGGACCACAACCACGACAACAACCCGCCCGACGGTAGCAACTGGGAACTGCTGTGTATCTATTGCCACGAAAATGAGCATGCCAGGTATTCGGATACGCAGTGGGTTGAAGAGCCGACTCCGGACGAAAAACATGACGCTTCAACCACCCACAAACCGTTTGCCGGTCTCGATAAATTGCTTAAAGATAAAAAGGAATGAATTTAGATACAGGAGAAAGGAAAAACCAGCGGTTTCAGGTTTTTGCGTTTTACGTTATGAGGAGATCAATTCATGCCTGAAAAACCGGACATGTCGTGCGTACCGTTTTCAAAAAAATCTACATACTACCTGTTAACAATACCGTTTCTGGTGATGAATTTCATCGTGATCGGATACTTGTGGACGATTAATATCTCCCTGGCATTCGTTATCCCGGTATTTTTTCTCCTGGCCTGCTTCTGCCAGTCGTATTGCTGCGCGCACCAGGACTGCCCCTATGTCGGCGGATGGTGCCCGGGCATTGGCGGAATTATCCCCGCGAGCTATATTGCAAAACTGCGCTACGGAAAAAGCATCAATAAATCGAACACGAAATTTGCCGTATATGGAACAATCGGGTTCAGTTGCATCATCATGGTTCTCATATTTTCCTTGTACTGGATCGGAAAACTATCCATATGGCTGGCCATTGTGTATCTTGTTCTCAGCCTGGCCTACTACCTCAGTTTTTTCCTGACGGTCTGCCCGGGATGCGCGATCCGGGACATCTGCCCTGGAGGGAAATGCCAACAGCTTGCGTATAAAAACAA
>JAFGIF010000019.1 GCA_016929755.1 Deltaproteobacteria bacterium
AAGATCGAGCTTGATCTTTTTCGCCATTTTCCGAGAAAATCGAAACACCATATATAATCTAGTAAATAAGCAATTAAATTTCAGTTTTCAACAAAAAAAAACCCTGTGACTCTCCGTTCACTCAGAAATAAACATCCGGCCATTGTTATCTGTCGCACTGATCACACCACACTATTTTCTAATTTTGATGGCAGGAGGGTTCCCGTCTTCCTTAAGGAAAACAGATTAATCTTCTACATGTATCAGAATATCACTGCCCGTTGTTTCCATCTTCGGCGGGCTGGTTATTGATAAATAAAAGCCGGTCCTTATTTTCTTCAGCTGAAGATTCGAGTGGTTCAGGTGGCAATCTTGACTACCTAAGCGAAACAAAAATATCCCTTGCGAACGTTACAAGTATTTTTTCGAATCTTTTCTTCAGATCCGGATTTGTCTTACAACTTTCTTCATTCGTATCAAGCACATAGGTTTTCATTTTTACGTCTCTCCTTTGTTGTGAACTTTTTTGTGGTTTCTCAAGTAGGGTCTAATGACGTTCTTTTCAAGTGAAGTCAATGCATAAACTATCCCGCTGTCAAAAAAGTATCAGAGGGTTAATCATCCTTTCTCATAATACGGGCGGACATCAGCGGCGGTTCGTTTACTGTGGGTATGGGCCAACGAGATCTCGCCAAATTCCATAAAGCAGGCAAAGAATTCAACAGTGCTGAACTAACAGGTCTCATCAAGAGGGGCATAGTTCATAAAGACATCCTGCAGCACCCCGAAAAGCTGTGTTCACAGGAAAATCATGAGATACACAGTTGTGCCGTACTGATTATCTCGTATCCCGGTGTTATTGGAATTCACCCTTTAAAAGGCGCGGGTTACAACCTCGGCAATATCGAAAACCTCCAGCACATCGGAAAGATGCTCGGTTTTGACAGCATCGGTAAGCATCTTGGCACAAAGCGGGCATGCCACTGCGATAATGTTGACACCGGCAGCATGAGCCTGGCGCACACGCGTCCTTGCCGGACTTTCCTCACCGCTGCCCAGTATATCGGTAAAGAAATTTCCACCACCTCCCCCGCAGCACAAACCATTTTCCCCGGAATTGTCAAGCTCGATCAATTTCAATCCGGGGATAGACTGCAGAATTTTCCGTGGCGCCTCATACTCGCCGTTGTGTCTTCCGAGGTAACAGGGATCATGATAGGCAGCTATTACAGGATATCCGGACAATTCAAACCTCTCTGAATCAATCAGCGCTTCTACAATTTGAGTGTAGTGAGACACATCGAACCCTCCTCCAAAAAACGGATAGTCATTTTTCAGTGCATTGTAGGCATGCGGGTCAACAGTGATTATCTTTTTGATTCCAAGCTTATGGAACTGTTCTATGTTCTGCTTGGCCAGATATTCAAACAAGCCCTGGTCGCCGAGGAATCTCACCTCGTTTCCATCGCAGATTTCGTTCTTTCCCAGAATGCCGAAAGAAACACCTGCACGCAAAAGGAGTTTTGCCACCGCCTGAGAGGATTTCTGGCCTTGTTCGTCATACGAACCGACACATCCGACGTATAAAAGATATTCCTGGTCGGTATATTCTGGTACTTCAAGGTTATTGGCCCATTTATCCCGATCCGTGGCAGGCAACTTGAACGGATTGCCGGAGATCTGGATGTTTTTCAGATAATCACGCACGCCGGGAGGAATAACCCCGGCATTGACCAGTTCGCCACGCGCGGCAACAAAAATATTTACCAGGTCATCCTTGAAGGTAAATATACAGTGTTCGACACAGTTTGCACACATGGTGCAGGAAAACATGATCTCCCGGTAATGTTCGCTGTTAGTGATTTCGTTGTTCAACAATGCCCTGGTCAGCCACATGCGACCCCCGGGTGAATAGCTTTCAAACTTGAAAACTCGGTGCGGCGGGCAGTTGAATGCTGTATATTCTTCGGTAAGTTTACAGTATCCGCAGCGAAAGCACCGATGCATAATATCTCCATACTGCTTAATCATTAGCCACCTCCCAGTTTCCGGGATTCATAATGCTCTTGGGGTCTAGGAGTTTTTTTACTCGCTGTATGAGCTGAGCTGTATTGGGGTCCATTTTCTGCATAGTATGTTGCTGTGCCCCGACCTCTCCCTTCCAGATCATTCCGTTCAGATCGAGTGTCAACCTGTTTGAATCATCAAGAGCCTTCCTGGTTTTCTCAATATCCTCCTCATCTGCCCTATTAAATGAGTAGTTAAACCCGAACATGATACTGTGGCATCCAAGTACCTGGTGTACATAGGAACAGATCATAGAGTACTTGTGAGAGATCTCCATTCCGCCTCGCCAGGCCTGTGGAATACTGCTGATAGGAAAAATCGCACCGGTATACTCGAATCCCCCGCCTTTGCGAAAATCTGCTGACAGGGCTGCCAGGGGTGGTACATCGAGAAATCTTTTCTCCAGTGCCGGATGAAGATCCTCCACAATTGTCATGGTATTGCCGCCTTTGAATTTTGTCAGGAGTTCCCGATAAAGCCTCTTCTTGAGTTCCAGCTCTTCTTCGTAGTTGGCAGAGAGGATCAGGACATAAAATACATGGTTCATCCAGTCGGGCTTTTCCTGGGTGATAAGAAAGAAGTCCTCCAAAAGATCGAGTCGAGTGATTTCAACAATGGCTTCAGGAATGGCATCTATATCATCTGAAGAAAAAACTATGACCTCCCTGTATCGCGGTTTTGGATACAGTTTCATGGCTAGTTTTGTAACTATGCCGGTTGTACCGTACCACCCGATAAAAAGACCGGGCAGATCCGGTAGTGGACCCCGGGTAAACCATGCGGGGCACAGAGAACTTGATCCGATCCTGCATATTTCGCCAGTAGGAAGCACCACTTCCATACCATTTATCATTTCTGAATTTATTCCGTAGCGGGGAGAGATATGACCGTGGCCCTGAATCAAGGCATTACCGGTTACTGTAACGGTTGGAGGAGCCTCCGGGGTGGAATGCTGCAGATCCGGATGGTATTTGTCAAGATACGACTTAAGCGCCGCCTGGGAAACACCCGCTTCAAGTAGTACATAGCGATTTATGGGGTCCACTTCAATGATACGATCCATCCGCTTCATGTCCATGACAATACCGCCCTTATGTGGTACCACTAGCGCGGACAGGGTAAAACCACCACCCAGCGGAGTGATCGGAGTCCTGGTTTTATTCGCAAGAAGAACGACCTTTTGCACATCATCCACGCTGCCTGGCATTACAACATAGTCGACCTTGCGTGGTGGTTGTGCCCCTGAATCACGCGAGTAAAGAAACAGTTCTTCAGGCTGGTTGGATACAAATGAATCTCCGACGATATCACGCAGTGCACCGTAAATTTCCATATTCCCGCTCCTGTTGTTATTAGTTCAAATCCGTATCACCAGTTTTTAAAATCACGGGCTCGATTATATGTCCAAACAAAACCGTTCATCAATGCTTTTTTATATTCAGCTAAGTACAA
>JAFGIF010000143.1 GCA_016929755.1 Deltaproteobacteria bacterium
AATCTTTAGCTGAATCCCTCAAGGATTTTATTCCAAAGAGAACAAGAGGAACAGTCTCAGCCGTTGACTATTGACTGAGACTGTTCCTTCCCTTGAACATTTGCCATTTGATATCGTTCCAATAGGTTTCTCGCATGCCATCAGTGATGCCGGACATAACAAATCGCTTGTACTGTCACCGGGTTTTCCGGGTGTCTTGTTCTCCCACCATTGCAAGTAAAATCATGTACAAACCTGATCCTAAGTTCACAAATCCGGCAGTTAACCTGCTTTATTATGTTCTTTTCGAGATGATTTATCAGTAAAATCGTGCTACAGATACCCCAAGTCATACATTCGTGGATCCTGATCGCTGGAACGAGTGAATTTCATAGGAGACAGTATATGGAACAGTGGATATCGCAACTACAGAACAGCGTTAATTCGCTTGATAAATTAAAGAAATACATCAACGTCACTCCGGATGAAGAAAAAGCCATAACAACTCTAAACACCACCTGGGGCACAACCCCCTATTTTGCATCCCTGATGGACCCGGATGATCCTGATTGCCCGATCCGCAAGCAGGTCATTCCCTCCATGAAGGAGCAAGAAAATCAATATGGGATACCCAACTACCTGATCTGGAAAGAAAATCGAGCCACCGAAGAGATCCGGCCCGACAGCATAGCCCGGCAATACCACGACCGCATCGCCTTTACCATAACCGATATCTGCGCGAATTACTGCCGTCACTGCTTTCGGAAGGAGCTGGTGGTAGACCGCGACCTAAAACTCAGGTTCGATGTGGAAGAAGGCCTGCAGTGGATTAGCAAGCACAAGGAGATCCGCGATATTCTAATCACAGGCGGCGACCCGTTTATCCTATCAGACGATAAGATAGAGTATGTCATCTGCAAACTTCGCGAAATCCCCCATATCGAAATGATACGCTTCGGAACGCGCACCCCTGTCGTTCTGCCTCAGAGAATTACCAGCGGGCTGAAAAAGGTGCTCAAAGGCTACCACAGGGTCCCCATCTGGGTGAATACCCAGTGCAATCATCCCAAAGAGATTACTGAAAAGACAGCCAAAGCAGTCTATGGGCTTCTTTCATGCGGGGTTAATGTCGGAAACCAGGCGGTTCTTTTGAAAGGCATCAATGATGATGTTGAAACATTCAGAGAATTACATCTAAAACTCCTGGAAGTTCGAATACGACCGTATTATGTATTTTATTGCGAACCGGCTCCGGGTATCGATCATTTCCGCACACCGGTGGAAAAAGGAGCCGAACTTATACGAGATGCGATCAGGGGGCATACAACAGGCCTGGCCCAGCCGATGTATGTTGTTGCCACAAACATCGGAAAGATCCCACTGATGCCGGACTATTATATTATGGGGAAAACGGATAAAGAGTACAAATTACGCAATTACGAAGGCAAGATCACGATGTGGCCGAATATTCCGGAATAAATCTCGGGTTTTATTCTTGGGCTGCATTCATGATAGAATGCAAGTTTGCGATTAACACGATGTCTGGTATTTTAACAGGGAGAGAAGCTAAATAATTTTTTTGGAGGTTTTTTATGAAAAAAACAATCGGTATTATCTTGACGGTTTTTCTGGTTGTGGCAGGATTTGCATTCACTGCCCAGGCAAAGGAGCTTGTGATCGGGTGTGACACAAACTTCATGCCTTTTGAGTTTAAACAAGAGGGGAAATATGTCGGTTTTGATATCGACCTCTGGGATGCTATTGCAAAGGACCTGGGGCTGGAATACAAGCTGATGCCCATGGACTTTAATGGTTTGATCCCGGCGCTGCAGACAGGAAACATCGATGCGGCAATTGCAGGAATGACCATTAAATCGAAAAGAGAAGAGGTTGTCGATTTCGCTTATCCTTATTACGATTCAGGGCTGCTTTTGATGGTGAAGGCTGACAACACCACGATTAAAGGTATCGAGGACCTTTCGGATAAGGTGGTCGCTACAAAGCTGGGAACAACAAGTGCAGATTTCATCAAGAAGTTTAAAACCAAAGACACGAAGCTTTTCCCCAATATTGACGGAGCCTATATGGAACTGGGTACAGGTGGCGCCGATGCAGTCATCTTCGACTCCCCTGCTATTCTTTGGTACGTCAAAACCGAAGGTAAAGGCGGGGTAAAGACCGTAGGCCCCCTGTATCAAGGTCAGCCATACGGAATTGCGTTCCCGCAGGGATCTGCGCTGAGAGAAAAAGTAAGCATTACCATCCTCAAATTCATGGAGGACGGCACATACGCCAAGATTTATAAAAAGTGGTTTGGAACCGAACCCAAGTAGAGTTATGGTTACATGTCTGTCTGAATGGGCGGATTACTGATTTAATCATCACGTATTTTAGCATCAATACTATTTTTACAAAGGCACAGGGGGCCGGTAATTGTCATTATCGGCCCCCTGTGAGAGTGTACAGGTATGGCAGGTGAATTTGTATTCAAATACAGCGTCATATGGGAGTCGGTGCCGGTTCTGCTCCAAGGAGTAAAACTCACCATCTGGATTACGATTTTCGGTTTGATTATCGGTTTTCTTCTTGGAGCTCTATCGGGACTGGCGAAAACATCGAGAAATAGATTTTTCCAGAAACTTGCCGGATTTTATATTGAAAGCATTCGCGGGACCCCGTTGATGGTCCAGGTTTTGTTCCTCTATTTCGGACTTCCACTGGTGCTCGGTGTTAGAGTACCTCCGTTGTTTGCCGGTATAGTTGCAATCGGGCTCAATTCAGGGGCCTATATTGCCGAAATTGTGCGTGGAGCTATCCAGTCCATCGACAAGGGGCAGACAGAAGCGGCACGCTCGATCGGACTGACCCGGATTCAATCCATGTTGTTCGTCATCTGGCCCCAGGCCTTTAAACGCATGATCCCTCCCCTGGGAAACCAGTTCATTATAAGTTTGAAGGACACATCTCTTCTGGTCGTAATCGGAGTCGGGGAGTTAACCAGGCAGGGGCAGGAAATTATTGCCTACAACTTCAGGGCCTTTGAAGTATGGCTGACCGTTGCTATAATGTACCTTGTCCTTACCATGACTATTGCGAAATTATTAAATTATTTCGAAAGGCGAATGCGGATAATCTGATGATAGAGATAAAGAATTTACATAAGAGCTTTGGGTCTCTCGAGGTCTTGAAAGGGATCGATCTCCATATCAAGCCGGGAGAAGTCGTTGTTATCCTTGGACCAAGCGGTTCAGGCAAGAGCACGCTGCTTCGCTGTATAAACTGTCTGGAGGAAATCACGTCGGGCACGGTGATCGTTGACGGTTTTGATGTTACCGATAAAAAAACAGACCTGAATTATGTCCGCGCCGAAACCGGCATGGTCTTTCAATTGTTCAATCTCTTTCCGCATATGACGGTGCTTAACAATGTGACATTAGGGCCGATCAAGGTCCGAAAAATGCAAAAAAAAGAAGCCGAAAAACTCGGAATGGAACTCCTGAAAAAGGTAGGCCTGGGAGACAAGACCAATGTCTATCCGGATAACTTAAGCGGCGGGCAAAAGCAGCGCGTTGCTATCGCACGCTCCCTTGCGCTGAAACCAAAGTCAATTCTATTTGACGAACCTACCAGCGCCCTGGACCCCGAGCTGATCGGCGAAGTGCTGGAAGTTATGAAAAAACTGGCCGGCGAAGGCATGACCATGGTGGTTGTCACTCACGAAATGGGATTTGCACGGGACGTTGCCGACAGGGTGATCTTCATGGATGAAGGCGTGATCATGGAAGAGAATACTCCCCAGGAAATGTTTGACAACCCCAAGAATGAGAGAACCAAGAGCTTCCTGGCCCTGGTTTAACACTTTTTTTATCTCCATAACCGGGGGAAATCCCCGGTTATCGAATGCTTTCCAACATCCCTTGGAAAAGTTTCTATCAAAACCGCAGGCAACGGTTATGTAGTCAACTTAATTTTCTGCCTTGTCCTTCATCTTCATCCGGAATTAATTTCTTCGCAATATAGTGCAGGCTGTGTCCCGCAGGAAAATCTTTCAGAACGGCATACTCTTCATAGCCGAATTTTTGATAAAAAGGCAGGTTCTGCCAGGTGAATGTATCGGTATGGGCATATCTGCAACCTCTGCGCAGGGCTTCATCTTCGGCAGCCTGCAGAAGTTTCTTCCCGTATCCATGGCCCCGCAGGGTTTCATCTACCCATAATTTTTCGATGACCAGATGTCCCCAATAAGTGGAGCCAATAATCCCGCCGCAAACCAGGTTTTCAGCATCTCGCAGGAACACCGCCAGTTTGTGTTGAGAACGGATATGTCCTTTTGTTGCGTGGTCGGCAAGCAGACCGTCGAGTATTTTCCGGAGGTCAGCTTCACGAGGATCTTCTTCCAGATTCAATCTCATTGATTCCATGAGTCATCCTCCGAGAAATGCAATCTGCTGGTTATAAGTCCGTACTCATCGAAAAATGGCGCAGGTAGTTGTTGCATACGCATACAGAGTGCCCTGGTCATCCTTCAATGTGCCTTTGGAGACACCAACCCGTTTTGAAGTATGGATTATACTTCCTTCGGCAATCAAATCCGTATCCAGCGGAACCGGCCTGAGAATTTTTATGTTTAAATCCAAGGTGCTGCATCCCTCCCCCGGCTCCAGCGTGGTATGAACAGCAGAAGCCGTTGCACCATCAAGCACTGTCGCGCTAAAACCTCCGTGAACTCCGCCGAGTGTCATATGCCGTGAATCGGCTCGAGTTTGGATTCTGATAAAACCCTTTTCAACCTCTACACAGCGCATGGGAATGGTTTGTGTCATTGAAGGGTACGGTATTTTGCCTTCCTTCATTGCTCTAAACAATTCAAGACCGCTTAATTCGTTTAAATTCATGTTTGCCTCTCATAATGATGATCTCTTTGTACAAAAAGTATTATACCTTAAAATTAAAGTATTTTCCCTACATATCTGTTTTCCGTGTGATTCATTCCGGCCATTTTATTATTTTCCCGCTATTCCAAATTTCCGGTTTTTTTTACAAATGAAAACTCTGTCATAGAGAACATTCTCAGGATACCCTGCCAACACCATCATGAAGCGTACTGACGTACAGATCCGGCTTGATATGCGTCTTGTCTGTGTACATCTGTGTTACCTGACGCATAAACTTCTGGACACGTTCACCATGAACCAGGGCAAGGGCGCAGCCACCGAAACCGGCGCCGGTCATGCGCGCGCCCAGGCAGCCTTCAACAGCCAGGGCGGATTCTACCATGGTATCGAGTTCGAAACCGGTCACCTCGTAATCGTCGCGCAAGGACATGTGCGAGGCATTGAGCAGCCTGCCGAAAGTTTCCAGATCTGCTTTTTTGAGGGCTTCGACCGCTTCGCGTACCCGCTGGTTCTCGGTAATCACATGACGTGCCCGTCTAAACAATACTTCATTATCTATCAGCTGCCGGGCGTCATCCAGGCCAGCTTCGACAAGTGCCTTGACAGGAAGTTGTGCCTGTATAATTGCCAGGGCCTGCTCGCATTGAGCCCGCCGCTCATTGTAGCTGGAGGCGGCCAGTTCACGTTTTTTTTTCGTATTCATGATTATAAGCCGACAATGTTCGAGCCTGAAGGGAATGTATTCATACTCAAGGGTGGCGGTGTTAAGCAGGACGGCATTATCCTTTCTACCCAGGCTGACAGCAAACTGATCCATAATTCCGCAGCTTACACCGACAAACTCGTTCTCGACCTGCTGGCAAAGCTTGGCAAGCCAGACAAGGTCTATATTCTTTTCATCATGAGCATACAGCAGCATGTAGGCAGTAAGCACTTCCATGGCAGCCGATGAAGACAGCCCGCCCCCATCTGGCAGATCGCCGGCAAACAGGATATCGAAACCGCGAAATTGTTTGTGATTATCCTGCAGATACTTGATAACCCCGGCAGGATAATTCACCCAGCGCACATCGGGATTATAGACAATATCTTTTTTCAGATTGATAGTGACATCCCGGTTTTCATTGAGCGATTTCAGATTGATGAGATCATCACCCCGAAAGCGCATGCAGCCGTAAATTCCAAGCGACAACGCGCCGGGCAGGACAAGGCCGTCATTGTAATCAATATGCTCGCCGATCAGGTTGATCCTGCCCGGGGCAAAGAAAATGTGCACATCACCTGCAGCGCCGTAGCGCTCAATGAAGAGTCTTTTCAGATCGTCCCTGGTGTAGCCCATGCGTTTTCTTGTTTCAGCCGAGGTATTTTTCGATCATCTTTTGAGTCACACTTCTGTTTTCGCAGATCTCGGCATAGAATTTACCGCTGGGCCTGATTGCCCTTTTTTGTGATTCAAAATCCACTTCTACCAGTCCAAAGCGCGCACTCAAGCCTTCGACCCACTCAAAGTTGTCCATCAGGGTCCAGTGGTAAAAGCGCCTGACATCCACGCCCTCGTCGATCAGACGGCTTATCTGGAATAGGTGATCATAGATGTACCGGGTACGGAAGGCATCCCTGGCATCACAGGTTCCGTTTTCAGTAATAAAAATCGGCACGCTGTAGAGCTGGTAATATTTTTTACACAAACGATAAAGCCCCTCGGGGTAAAGCTCCCAGCCTAAATCGTTTACCTCTGCTCCCTGGCGTACCTCCATCTTGGCGAACAGTGCTGCAGGGTTCAGCGATAGGCTGATAAGGTCGCGCGTGTAGTAGTTCAGACCGAAATAATCCATGTATAATCCGAAGCCCCTGGGATGACCGCTGCCCACCGGCAGAAGAAGCTCTCCTTCGGCCATGCCCTTGACAAATATTTCGTGGAAAAGCCTCTCATAGAAGCGACACAACAGCATTTCCAGGCGACTTCCGGTCTTGGGGTCGAACACTCGCTCGTGATGTGCAAATCCGACCATAGTATCGGTTTGTTCCATTCGCTTTCTTATCTCATGGATCTTCCGGTAGGCCATAATATGCGCCTGGATCATATTCCTGGCCCCCTTGAAATATTTCAGGATGTTCTTCTCACCCGGCGGCCAGATACCCTCGACATATCCCTCGTACAGGTAGACATTGGGCTCGTTTATCGTGCACCAGTCAGAGGCCAGATCGCCCAGATTCTCGACTACATGGGCAGTGTACGCCTCGAAAAGATCGATCACTTCCGGGTTCATCCACGCACCCTGATCTTCCAGCCAGAGCGGATTGGAAAAGTGATGCAGGGTTATAAGCGGTTTGATGTTATTCTCAAGCAGCAGCTCGATCTCAGCGCGATAATGAGCCATGGCTTCGGCATCGAATTTGCCCTTGATAGGCTCGATGCGGGCCCATTCGAGACCCATTCGGTAGGTATGATGGTTCAGCTTTTTCATCAGAGCTGTATCTTCTTTGGCGCGGTTCCAGTGGTCATTGGCTACGATGCAGTGAGTTCCATCTGTGATATGACCCTGTTCGGCCCAGCGGTACCAGCTGTTGTTCCTGTCTCCGCCCTCTATTTGTAGAGACGCTGTAGCTGTTCCCAGCAAAAATGTTTCCGGCAATGCGAACGGTTCCATAACACCATCCTCCACACTGTATAAATTTTATGCGAAACACTTTTTGTAAGCAGCAATGGGCAATACTAACGGAAAAACACTTTGCTGTCTAATAATTAAGAGATCATGCCCTAGCAAAATCCTGAAAAAAAGTGCTGCGACATGAGGAAGAAACCAAACACGACAAAGACCGCTTCTGATCAGTCTGCTTTCCTTAATAATTTCGTGTTGCATCACGGGATAACCATATATTTTCGGGATGATTTAACCTTTAGTCTTCTCAATTTTGACCGATAAATACTAATAAGGAGCTAATCAATGCGTTTTATAGATCACTATAATGACATGGACCTGGTCTGGGATGGAAAAAAGTTCCTCATCCTCAACGGTCCGGATAAGGAAGTGATCCATTCCACCACTATGCTCCACAAGATACTCATATACTGGAACGAGCTCTGCATAATGCAACAAGATATGTTCGGTAACCCGCAATCTTCACCTTAGCTTCTCCCCGGTATTATTTTACTTCAATTAAAACCCATGGATTCTACGGTAGCTCATCGATACATAATCATTAATATTATGAACAAATA
>JAFGIF010000144.1 GCA_016929755.1 Deltaproteobacteria bacterium
TCTTTTAAGTCTTTCAGTTCCGGGACCTTCTCCGATATATCCGAGAGCATCTTGAACCGGACAAAGATGGCCGGGGTCGTCTGGTCGTGGTATTCCACTTCGGCCTCGGCCAGCGCCGTGCCGCAGGTAGCGCACCAGTAAACCGGCTTGCGTGCCTTATAGAGTGAATCCTGACCGATAAACTTGCCAAGCTCCCTGACAATGGTTGCCTCGTAGCTGTATTTCATCGTGATATAGGGATCATCCCAGATACCCAGCACGCCGAGACGTTTGAATTCCTCACGCTGAATATCAAGAAATTCATGGGCGTATTCCCGGCATTTCTTTCGTATCTCGGCCTTGGTCATACTGGCGATCTTATCACCCATCTCGATCTCCACCTGGTGTTCAATAGGAAGGCCGTGGCAGTCCCAGCCCGGAAGATATAATGTATTATGTCCCATCATAAAAAACGACTTGACAATAATATCCTTGAGGATCTTGTTCAGGGCGGTGCCGAGATGCAGGTGCCCGTTGGCATATGGGGGACCGTCATGGAGTATGAATTTTTTCCAGTCCCTGGATTTGTCCAGAATCTTCTGGTAGAGGTCTTCATCTTCCCAGCGTTTCAATACTTCAGGCTCTTTGTTTACGAGCTTGGCTTTCATGGGAAAGTCTGTCTTGGGTAAACACAACGTATCCTTGTAATCCATGGAACTCTCCTCTCTAACGTTCGCAACAGACTCTATAGCATGAGATTGATACTTGTCAATGGCCCTGATTCTGCCATATTGGCTCAACATACTATATTCAATCATCAAATCCAACTTGTCAAAATCCTTGAAGATCAGAAGAAACATTTATTCGTGTCCATTTATTCGTGTCCATTGACTTACCTTCATACGTAATTATTTTTGTATGAACGTCTTGTTTTGTTCATTCCATGAAATGCAATGCGAAGACTGCAGTTTTGGCATCTTATGTATTTATTGCCTAACCGGATTGTATTGTTCTGAGAGCATGGTAACAAACGGTTATCATTGAATAACCAGAATGCCAGAATATAAAAAACGGAGGGAGACAGATGGCAACCTTTATTATGTTCGGCAAGTACTCGTCCGATGGGTTCAAAGGTATAAGCGCCCAGAGGACAAAAAAGGTCAATGAACTCGTAAAAAAACACGAGGGAGAAATCAAAGCGATGTATGCCTTGCTGGGCGTCCACGATCTGATTCTGATTATGGAATTTCCTGATAACGAGCAGGCCATGAAGGCCTCGGTTGCCCTGCAGAAACTGACCGGGATCTCGTTTATCACATCCCTTGCCATGCCTGTGGAAGAATTTGACAAGCTTGTATCATAAAGCGGGCGACCGCAATCAGCCTACACACTGTTTATACATCGGTGCTGTTAATATTCAGTCCGCTTGTTGATACCAAATGCATACATATATCCCAGATAAAACGGCTTATGAACATAACCATCTAGATTTTTACATTGATTGAAGCTGTAACAATCCAGTATACTCTGCAAATTATTCGTTTTCAAAGGAGTTACATGCTATGAGTTTCTCCCGTAAGGTATCTGAGGAGGCCCGCAGGATTCACTATGATTCCATTATCATCGACGGCTGTTCGTTTTTTTGTGAAGGTTACAATGACAATTTGAAGGCATCTGGTATTACGGCCCTCAACATAACAGTGCCCCTACCATCGGACGACATGGACGGTGCAGTCAGGCATATTGCCGATTACTACTATTTAGTCAATCACGATCCAAGGCTACTGCTGATCGAAAGCATTGATGATATCTACCGTGCCAAAAAAGAAGATTGTATCGGGATAATCATCGGATTCCAGAATTCGCGTCCCATGAACTTCTACTTCATCGATGCAATGGTTGATGTTTTTCATCGTTTGGGAACCCGCATCTCGATCCTGGCCTACAACGACCGCAACTTTGCGGCTGACGGTTGTATTACCGGCGCTGATGCAGGCCTTAGCCGGGAAGGCCGCGAACTGATCAGGGAAATGAATCGCCACGGCATCGTGATAGACTGCTCTCATACCGGCCAGCGTTCGAGCCTGGAGGCAATTGAATTGAGCGAGAAGCCCTGTATCTTTTCGCACTCAAACCCCAAGGTCCGCAGCAATCAAAAGCGCAACATTACGGACGAACAGATACGTCGAGTCGCTGAAAAAGGTGGTGTGGTCGGTCTGACACCCTTCCCGCCCATGAATTGGGACGGTGGAGACAGGGTTCCAACCCTGGACGACTTTTTCGACTCTATTGAATACGTTGTTGATCTCGCTGGCATTGATCACGCCGGCATCGGCAGCGACAAGGAGGCCACTCCTGGAGCCTATCCACGCGAACTGATTCTGAGGGAACTGGATACTCTGCCCATGTCAGTGGGCGACTACTATAACACCTTTGCAGGCAACCCGGATGCGGTGAACCTGGACGGCTTTCCGGCCCTGGCGTTTTTCCCGCTTATCACCCAGGGACTGCTGGACAGAGGCTACGACGAGGAATCAATCCGTAAAGTCCTGGGACTTAATTTTTACAGGGTATTCAAAGAAATCTGGAAATAACTAACCAGGCAAAAATCTGATAAGTGATATGAAATATCATCACGGGGAGAACTGCTATGACGATTATCGTGATGCACATTTTCTGGGCCGGTTTCTATCTTTTTTTTCCTGTTCTGGTTCTGTATCTCTGTCATACCTATTCCGTATTTGAAAAACTAGGAGCTGCTGCAATCTGTTTCCTGGTGGGAATGGTCCTGGCCAATATCGGCATCATCCCTGACGGTATTAAAAACACCCAATCCATCATCATGACAATTACGGTACCGCTTGCCATCCCGCTGATGCTGTTTCCCACCGATCTTAGACGTTGGATCAAACTCGCCGGGAAAAGTCTCCTTTCTTTCGTTTTGATCATTTTTTCGGTTATGGCCGCAACCACTATCGGCTATGTGCTCCTGCAAAACCGTGTTGATGAAGCAGCCAAAATCGGAGGCATGTTCGTTGGCGGGTTTACCGGAGCGACCGTTAATTTCATGGGAGTTGCCATGGCGCTCAAGACAACATCGGAAACGATCGTTCTAACGACAGCCTCATCATGGCTGCTGGAGATTTTCTGGTTGCTGTTTATCATGTTTCTGGGGCAACGCATTATTGGAAAATTCCTCCCACGCTTTACTTTCAGCCCAACCGCAGAACCCATTGATACGGCAGAAACAAATGAGGCCTATGAACGGGAAAAAATTGACCTCATGAGTTATCAGGGCATTTTCACTCGCAAAAAATTTATCCGCATGCTGGGTGCCCTGGGCACAGCCATGATAATCTTTGCCGTCGGTGCCGGGCTGTATTCGATTACCCCCGAGATATATAACATGACTGTTCTCATGCTGAGCGTGAGCACCCTGGGGATATTGTGCTCATTTGTTC
Organism: Deltaproteobacteria bacterium; assembly: GCA_016929755.1. GTDB lineage: Bacteria > Desulfobacterota > Desulfomonilia > UBA1062 > UBA1062 > JAFGIF01. The sequence goes on from JAFGIF010000144.1 coordinate 3,441, forward strand.
CGGCAATCCGTAAAATCGAAATGTCATTCCAACTGGGTCAATACATAATTCTGATTTTCTGTATCACCATTGCCTCGACTGTCGATTTTTCCGAACTGCTCAACGCATCCCTGGCTATTCTTGGCTATACCTGCATAGCCCTGGTTGGTATGAGTCTGATCCATATTCTCTTATGTAAAATATTTAAGATAGACACGGATACCCAGATCATAACGGCCACAGCCGGCATATTTTCGCCCATCTTTGTCCCCATGGTTGCTTCAAGCCTGAAAAATACGGACATTATTGTCCCGGGGCTGGCTGCCGGAATCATCGGTTATGCAATCGGCAACTATCTGGGCATTTCATTTTCATATCTATTGATGGCCCTTTCATAAAAGGCAGCTCCGATAATAACTGATCACATTCCTTCATTTAGGCACCTGTGCAGCTTGAATATCGAGATATGGCTTGACATTATGAGAAAATAACTATTCAAATATAGGAAGCACCTACGAGGATTCTTCAGAGATTGGTATAATAAAGAAATAGTTGCGCACTAACGATTAAGCAGGTGAAAAATGATCGCATATCAGCTCACCATACCAACAGAAAACAAGCCGGGGAAACTCGCCCAGGTCTCCACAATTCTCTCCCGGGAGAAGATCAACATCCGGGCCATTACAATATCGTCGTACGGGGAAAAGGGTTTCTTCAACTTCATGGTCGATGATCCCAGATTGGCCCGGAAGATCCTGGCTAAAGAAGGGATTCCGGTAGAACTCAAGGAAATCATCGCCGTCATTCTAGAAGATAAACCGGGCGGGATGGACAAACTCGTCCAGCTTCTGGCCCAGCAAAATATCAATATTGAAAATGCCTATGGGTTCGTGCTCGAAAGCAACAAGACCGCTGTTTTCGTGATCGATGTATCCGATCTGGAGACCACCCAGAAAATCCTAAAAGAAAACAATTTCAAAACACTGAGCCCCGAAGCCCTGGCGACCATCGAGCCCTTCCACTATATGAAATATTAACCTGATCACGATTAACGGCGGCGTATCCTGAGTCATAGAACATTCAAGCTCAACGCCGTCTTGTAAAAAATATCAGGACCCACTCCCAGGGGCGGCGCTCCATCCACCCAAA
>JAFGIF010000145.1 GCA_016929755.1 Deltaproteobacteria bacterium
GGCAAGCTCAAAGACCCGCTTTTTGTCGGCCACGTCGCACTGATAGGTAAAGACATGCCCGCCCATGGATTCAAGCTCGGCCCTGGCCTTCCCCATGGCCTCTTCATTCATGTCCCAGATCGTGATTTCACAGCCCTCTTTAACGAGCCGTTTACAGGTGGCCAGGCCGATGCCCATGGCAGCCCCGGTAACCAGGGCCTTCATTCCGCGTAGATCTTTCATGCGATACCTCCTCAACGAGAATACAACTATTTGTCGGAAACGCCTATGCCCAGCAAATAAGCCCCAGGTCGACCGGATAGCGCACATTGGCATGGCGGGGCATTATGCGAACCGTATAGCCAAGCCGGCCGGTATCCTCACAAACGAGATGGGCTTCGAAGGTATGGATGCCCTTGCTGCTGGCTTTGACATGTTCCATTATAAGATCTTTAGTCCCGGAAAGATTACCGGCATCATTTATATGACCGTAATAGACCCGGGCACTGATTTGGCCGGGATCTATCTCCCCGAGCCGAATGCGGGCTTTAATAACCACTTCTGTATTCACCATCACTTCATCACCCTGCTCATGGTATATATCCAGGATATTGATCTCCTTCCAGTGATTGACCAGGTGCTTCTTCCAGGCCATAAGGTCTTTGACGTTTTTATAATCATTTGCAATAAGGGTGCGCTGGCTCAAGGCTGCCTCCATATAACACCGATCGGTATACTCTTCGACCATCCGGTTGGAATTGAATACCGGGCACAAAGCGCGCATGGAATTTTTCATCATCTCAATCCAGCCCCGGGGCAGTCCGTCGAGACCCCGGTCAAAGAACAAAGGTGCTAACTCACGTTCCAGCAGGTCATAGATAGCTGTGCTTTCAACCTGATCCTGATATTCCAGATTTTCATAGACCTCTCCGTTTCCGATCGACCAGCCCAGATCAGGGTCGTAGCCTTCCACCCACCAGCCGTCCAGAACACTCAGATTCAAGGCCCCATTGGCGGTTGACTTCATGCCCGAGGTACCGCAGGCTTCCAAAGGCCGGCGGGGATTGTTGAGCCATACATCCACCCCCTCCACCAGATAGCGGGTAAGATTCATATTATAGTCTTCCAGAAATACGATCCGGTCTCTGAACGGATCTTCGCGGATAATATGGATGATTTTCTGGATAATTGCCTTGCCTTCTTGGTCTCTTGGGTGAGCTTTGCCCGAGATAATGATTTGAACCGGAAAATCCTTGCTCGAGATGATCTTTTTAAGCCGCTCCAGATCTCGAAAAATCAGCAAACCCCTTTTGTAGGTGGCAAATCGCTTGGCGAATCCAATGGTGAGGGCATCGGGATGCAGCACCTCACGGGCCCGGGCCAGATCGTTCGGCTTTGCCCCACGGTTTTTGAGCTGAGCAATGAGGTTTTTCCTGGCAAAGGCCACCAGCCTGGCTCTGCGGCGTTCATGAGTGGCCCATAATTCCGAGTCAGGAATATCATCGATGCTCTCCCATACCTTCTGATTGTCCGGATTCTCCTTCCATTTCGGACCCAGATAGCGGTCGAAGAGATCAGCCATATCAGACGATATCCACGAAGGGATATGGATGCCGTTGGTTATTGAAGAAATAGGAAGATCCTGAAGGCCCATATTCGGCCAGAGATCCTGCCACATCTGCCCGGAAACCTCTCCATGCAGCTTGCTTACCCCATTGCGAAAGGTTGAATTCTTTAAGGCAAAAACCGTAGCACCAAACGGTTCAGAATGATCGTTTTGCCTTATCCTGCCGAGCGAGACAAAATCAGTCCAGGAAAGCCCTATTTCATCCGCGTAAGGTTTCAGATACTTTTCCACCAACCCGATATCAAAAACATCATTGCCGGCAGGCACCGGCGTGTGGGTGGTAAATACCATGGAGGCCTTGACCAGTTCCCGGGCGGTATCAAAATCCATCCCCTTCTCTTTCATCATGGATCTGATGCGCTCTAAGGCAACCAGAAATGTGTGGCCCTCATTCATATGGTAGACAATCGGTTCATGGCCCAAGGTCTTCAGCGCTCTGACACCTCCGATGCCCAGCATCATTTCCTGCCTGAGCCTGTCCTCCATGCTGCCGGCATACAATCTAGCACTCACCTTTCTGTCTTCGGTATGATTTTCTTCAAGATTGGTATCGAGTAGAAATAACGGTACCCTTCCTATCTGACATCTCCATATCTGGGCATAGCATTCACGCCCTCCCAGCTGTATTGATATCTTGAGGGGTTTGCCTTCCTGGTTTTTCTCTAAAACGAGCGGCATATGATAAAAATCATTTTTAGGAAAATCCTCCTGCTGCCAGCCGTCAATATTGAGATACTGAGTGAAAAACCCATCCTGATACATCAACCCTACTCCGCGTAAGGGAAGCCGGAGATCGCTGGCGCTTTTCAAGTGATCGCCTGCCAGTATACCCAGCCCCCCGGAATAGATGGGCAGGCTTTCGGTAATGCCGAACTCCATCGAAAAGTATGCGATTGTGAAATCAACAGGCTGAGCCAGCAGAAACGAGTATACCCCTTTTTCAGAAATGTAATCGCTTAAATCATCAGCGGTCCTTTCCATCTGGGAAAGAAAGCCCTGGTCTTCCATGAGTTCCATGATCCTGCCCTGAGACAGTCGTGAAAGCATCTCAACCGGGTTATGGCAAACCTCTTCCCACAAGTCCCTCTGCATATGCCGAAACAAACGCAATCCATTCTGGTTCCAGCAGTACCACAGGTTATAGGCCAGACTCAGAATCGGTCGCAATGGTTCAGGAAGTGTCGGAACCACTCGAAACGATTTTATTTTCATATCCACCCTGCCATAAAGAATCTAGAATACAATTATAATGTCACGATGAATTGAAGCAAGGAGGTATGCTGCAAAAAAATTAACGTGATGAGCTTTCTACAGCAGTTTCTTGATTATTTCTTTCGCAGTGTCCTGATCCACCAGGGCCAGATTCATTATGATATGGTATAGTGATGCTTCTTCATTATCCCTATCGAACATGACCTTGATGTATCGCCGGCGCTCCTGCTCTTTATGGTCAATCATTTTGCCGGCCTCCTCTTTGGGAACACCAAGCTTCGAGGCCAAAAACTTCTTTTTGTAATCCATCGGAGCAATCAACCGTAAATGGACAACATCCGGCCGATCGTGAAGAATGCACTGCCCGCCCCTTCCTACAATGACCACATCCCCCCTGTCTGCAAGATCATCCATCAATCCTTCCAGGGCCAACCGATAGCTGTCTTCATCGACATATCCGAAATCATCGGAGAGAATGCTTTTCACTTTGGCTGAAGTCATAAATGTAGAGATGAACCTGAAAAGTGGTATTGACGTGCCATCTTCATACGAGCTGATTTCGCCTTCAGATGTATGCATTTTCCTGGCAAGCTCAACTACCAGGGTCTTATCAATATACTCATAGCCAAGATCTTCAGCCAGGGATCTGGCCAACTCGATTCCGCCGCATCCGTAGTTTCTTGATATCGTGATTGCCTTACCCATGTTTCCCCCTACTCATCAGAAGTTTTTTGCCTTTCGGGCAGCCTCACTGTCAGGAAAATCCTTTATCAGGCGCCGAAATATCAATTCTCCGGTCTGCGTATCGTTGAGTTTAATAAATGCAAGACCCTGTTTCAACAAACTATCAGGCATTTTTTCACTGGATTTATATTGTTTGATGACCAGATCATACTCAAGAATTGCATCCTCGTATTTCTCCTGGGCAAACAGCGCTTCACCAATCCAGAAATGAGCATTATCAACTAGTGACTGATCGGGATTTTGGGCCAGATATGACTCGAATGCAGTAACGGCATCTGCATAGTGACCTGCATCAAAATTATCCAGCCCCACTTGATACAGGGAAACCTTGGGCTGCTCCTGCGGTATTTCGGCCTTGGCCGTGTCAACAGAAGGAACCTGTCGGAGGGATAGTTCCTCCAGGCTTCCTTGCAAAGCAAACAACTGAGTCTGCAAATCTGCATATTGAGCCTGCATGTCTGCCTGCTTGCTCAGGCACTGGTTCATCAACCGATCCTTTTCTGCCAGTTGTGCCTTGAGTTCATCGGATTTTTGTTCAGACTTTACAACGCGGGTTTGAAGGGCATTCACTTCCCATTGCAATGATTCCAGATCCTGTTGCGAAGCACAGCCACACAAAGCAAACAGTCCCAAGAAAATGAATGCCCTTTTCATAGCGATCGTCCTTATTTTCCTAAAATATCAAACTGTGCTCTACGGTTTTTGGCCCATGCATCTTCATTATGGTTCGGATCCATTGGCCGCTCTTCGCCGTAGCTGATGATTGAAATTCTATCGGGATTGATTCCCAGAAAGACAAGATATTCCTGTGCGGATTTTGCCCTTCTCTCGCCCAGAGCCAGATTGTACTCGAGCGTGCCCCTCTCATCGCAATAACCCTCGATACGAAGCTTAATTTCAGGATTAGAATTCAAAAAACTTGCCTGTTCGGCCAGGGTCTTGCGTGCCTCGGGATTTAAGCTGAACTTGTCGAATTCAAAGAATATCATGTTTTGCTCGAATGTCGCCATTTCCTCCTCAAGGCTGGACGTAGTAAGCATCGGCTCAACCGCAACTTCTTCTTCCATCTTTGGCATCTCGGCTTCCGGCATTGTCGCTTCTTCCTGGGTAGGTTGAGCAGGAGGTGTCACCTCTTCGACTGGAGCTACCCCTCTTTTTGCACAACCGGCTAAAAAGAACATCATGCTGATAACCACTAGTAATATTATTCCCTTGGTCAGTTTCATCATAATCGCCTCCTTCTGTAGGATACTATTTATAAACCTACTATTATTAATAGTTTAACCTATTCATATCATAGGTCAAGCAGAAAATAGACTTATTTGACCTACTTTGTTATTAAAGACCAGGAAGGTTCTGAATACACTCCTTCGCCATTCGTTATTCTGACAGGTTTTGAACCTACCAGATCGGTAACATATATATTCCCGTCGGATGAGGCAAAGGCGATCAGCCGGCCGTCAGGAGAAAAGGTGGGAGACTCGTCTCCCTTGCCTGTACCGGGCAACACCGTCATCTGGCTTCCATCGGTAAGGATCAAAGCAATCTGGTGGATGCCGTTTGCACTGTGTGAAAAGGCAATCATATCTCCCCTGGGAGAAAACACCGGCTCTGTATTGTAGCGGCCTTCAAATGTGAGACGCTGCACTTTTCGCTCTTTCAGATCCATGAGATATATCTGGGGAGTGCCGCAACGGTCTGAACAGAAAGCCATATACTTACCGTCAGGGGAAAATGAAGGTGATGTGTCGGTCGCCCAGCTTCTGGTAATCTGCTGAATTTTTTTGGATGCCAGATCCAGAAAATAGATCTCGGGATTGCCGTTGATTGAAAGCGTACAGGCCATCATAGATCCTGAAGGATGAAAAGCAGGAGTTGAGTTAATCCCCTTGCGCCCCGAAAGCAACTCGACCTTGTTGGTCACAAGATCAAGCAGATACAGATCCGGATTGTCTCTCCAGTATGAAACAAAGGCTACCTTTTTTGCATCTTTCGACCAGGCCGGGTTGAGTACCAGATCGCCCAAGCCCTTGATTTCCCGCCAGCCGGTAGCGTCGCACCAGAACGAGCAAATCTGTTTTTTGCTGTTTTGCCGACGTACCGCTATTATTTTTGACGAGAACATCTCTTTCAGACCCAGCGATTTGTCCAGAAAAGTATCCATGAAGGCGTGAACCGCCGTGTGAATGGTTTGTGCACTGGTTGAGTAGGTTTTGCGATCAATAAATTTGGCCGAGGCAACTTCAATGACCTGGACATCAAGCGTCACCATGTCGCTACGCCTGGAAACATTGCCTGTAATAATGTAATCCGCCCCGATCAGAGCCCAGTCTTTCAATGTTCCCTGGGCAATGGTCGAAACCGGACCCGGGTTGATATAAGACTGAGGGCTTAACACCTCGAAGACACCGGAAATGGCCAAATCTTTGGCGCACATGGACCATATACCAGAGGTCAAATCAGCCGGTCCCGTAAAATAGGGCATGGCCACCTTCAATTTGGTGAAGCCGCGGGCCTGAATGTGGATATCAAGGCGTGCAGCCAATGCCAGGGAGGTGGGGAAAATACACAGTAACAATAATAACCATACCTTTTTCTTCATTTATTCAACTCCTCGTGGTGGTGAAAATGTCATGTTTATCTCGAGTTCATCCCTCCCGGCTACAAAACCGACAGGAGGTGGGGGAATTTTATTGATACTGTTCAGGGCAATCATAACGGATCTGTCAAATGGCATACTGCGCGAAGAAAGTATCAGGTTTTTTTCCAGAAGATTTCCGTTCCTTGAGACCCTGAGAAAAAAGGTTACCTTCAAAGAGGCGTCCAGGGAAATCCCCGGTGGATATTTCCAGCGATCATAAACGATTTCCTTGACATGAGCCACCCACAAGGCCTCCTGACTTGCAGTTCCTGCCGCTTGATGCGTTGATCCCGACCCTTTTGCAACAGAGGGCTGCCATTGCGAACTCTCGGCTTTGGTAATATCTTCAATTTTCGACTCTATTTCCGCCGAAGAAATTTCAGGAGTCTTTCCCTTGATAACCTTCTCCTTTGTCACTGTCCCGAGATTGTTCTGGTATTGAACCCCTTCTTTGCGGACAAACTTCTTGACCGGCCGCCCGGCGCCTTTGGCCGGTGCTGCACCGACAGCTGCCGACGGAACGTTTGAGACGATCGAAACCTCATAGACTTCGTACACACTGGATTGCCTCCCTGAAAATCCGATATCTACCAGGGAGAACACCAGCAGAATATGCAGGATAAAGGATATACCTACAAATCCGTAGAGTCGTGTCATTGCTTATTTATTTACCAGAGGCTGGGTCACCAGTCCCAATTTTGTCAGCCCTGTGGATCGGATGATTGCCATAACTTCGGCCACAAAACCATACGCAACTTGTTTATCGGCCTGGAGGTAGACATTTTCGACCCCGCGCTGTTCTTTTATCTGGCTGAGGATCAACTCCAGCCGGGAAAGGTCAACGGGGGAACCGTTTATGTCAAGGACCTTTTCTTTGTTTATGGTGATCACCAGATCTTCCGTTGCCGAAGGTAGAGCCCGGGCCTCTACCTCGGGCAGATCAACGTTCATGCCCTCTTTCATCATTGGCGCAGATACCATAAAGATAATCAGGAGAACCAGCATGACATCCACCATCGGAGTTACATTAATCTCGGAAACAAGCTTCGAGGATTTATGTATCTGCATGTAACAACCCCCTGCGAATCCAATTCATGAATTCTATCCGAAACTGATCCATCCGGGATGTTAGCTGATTCATCTGGTTGGTAAAGTAATTATAGAAAAGAACTGCCGGTATGGCCACAAACAGTCCCGCGGCTGTGGCAATCAATGCCTCGGATATCCCCGGGGCAACTGTAGCAAGATTGGCTGAACCCATAATCCCGATTTCCCGAAAAGAATCCATGATCCCCCAAACCGTACCGAACAGACCGATGAACGGGCTGGCATTGCTGATACTTGCCAGAAAGCCGAGCCCCTTTGAGAGGTGCATGACCTCCTGAGAACTTGAGTTAACGATTCGGCCCTCCACATTATTGAGCATCGACATCGGCACGCTCTTGACTTTGCTCGATATCCTGGTGAGTTCGTCTTTGCCTTCATAAAACAGTCTGGAAAAAACACTGTCGCCTGATAGCTTAACTTTCCCCAGCATCTCGGACATGGTATCAGCCGTGTCAAGAGCATCGAAGACATCGGTTGCCTTCTTTCTGGCCCGGGAAATCTGCAACCACTTCTGAATAATTATGGCCCAAGAGATTATTGAAAACAGGAAAAGCACCAGTAAGACAAGCTTGACTATGGGGTCGGCATCAACAATCATGGCACCGACGTTCCCCCGGAACTGGTTTGTTGCTGCATATGCAGTCGTTGTCAAAAACAGCATGTATTTCCTCCTATCTGGTATTCAAAAGCATCCATGGTCCACACCTTTTCTTTTCAATCACTTTCGAGGCTCCTTGGGCAAAGTGATTCGGAACATGGTCCCCTTCGAAGATGAAGTGCAGGTGATGCTTCCCGAATGCATACGGATAATGCGGTATGAGATGGAAAGTCCGAGCCCGATTCCCTTTGGTTTTGTGGTAAAAAACGGATCAAATATTCGTGCTCTCACGTTTTCCGGTATTCCTTTAGCGGTATCGCTTATCAGGATTTCAGCGATATCATTCTTTTCAGCAAGTTGGACTTCCATACTGCCACCGCTGCTCATGGCCTGAATGGCATTTATGAAAATGTTCATGAGTACCTGCTGAATCATATCAGGATCGGCAGGCAGCACAA
>JAFGIF010000146.1 GCA_016929755.1 Deltaproteobacteria bacterium
GGCAGCCTTTATTGCATAATAGTCAAACCCCGTATCGAATATCGTTGCTTCCCGGCCCAGCTTGTCTTTGGAGTGGGCATCCGAGTTTGATACCAGGTGATATCCGTCAAGAGACGAGACCCGCCAATTCATGGGCGGGTCTGACGAAAGCCCTGTTTCGACTGCGAAAATATGGGATGCCAGGTCGAGATAGCACCCTTCAATCGAATCAAAGCCCGACTTTGATCCCAGGGCTGAAAACCAGGGGGTCCAGATATGAGCCGGAATAAGAAAGGCTTCATCATGTGCACCCAGAACAATTTCCAGAAGATCCCTGGAGTTTATGCCGAGAATAGGTCTGCCGTCGGAGATAATATTACCGATTGCGGCCAAATCCTTGGCAATAGCATGCACGGACTCAAAATCAGGGGCAACCAAGAGATGATGAACTTTTCTCACCTTGTCGTCCTGCTTATAAATAGTGCTGATTTCAGATGTGAGAACGAACCGTGAGGAAAATTTGCCATCCTTTAGCCGATAGAGACCGGGTTCTGCCGGAACAAGGTTTTCTTCGAGCTCTCCAAGCCAGGCAGGATGGGTGAAATCCCCCGTGCCCACTATGTGCAAACCCTTTTGCAGTGCACCGGAGGCCAGTTCAAAAATAGTGAGATTCTTGCTTGTAGCCCTCGAGTATCGGGAGTGGACGTGGAAATCTGTGAGAAACTTCATGATATCATTATCTTCACCATTAAATCATCATTACATATGACATCTTGTCCTCTTCACACCATTCTGATATTTTACACCCGAGATGAACGTGAAAAAGCTGATAGCTACAGTTATTGTTACCTGTCTCCTATTAGCATGCTCCCCTGATAATAACAAGGAACATATGACCGGCGGGGCTGTAAATGATAGCCCGGTATACGGTGATGTGCTCGTCGAATCCTCGATCGGAGACGCCTCCAATCTGATTCCGATGCTTGCCTCGGACAGTGCATCCCATGACGTGGCGGGATATATCTATAATGGGCTTGTAAAATATGATAAAGATTACAACATCATAAGCGATCTGGCCGATTCATGGGACATCGAAAATGGGGGCAAACTGCTCAGATTTCATCTCAAAAAAAATGTACTATGGCATGATGGCAGGCCTTTCACAGCCCACGATGTGATGTTCACCTATCAAACCATCATCGATCCGAAAACCCCCACGGCTTATGCCGGGAAATACAAACTGGTAAAGTCCGCCTCTCTGATAGACGACTACACCATTGAATTTGAATACGATAAACCCTTTGCTCCATCGCTGATCAGTTGGGGTTCGCTGCAGATACTTCCCAAACATCTTCTCGAAGGGCAGAATCTCGTTTCGTCCCCTCTTACAAGGTCGCCTGTGGGAACCGGCCCTTTCAAATTCAAGAGCTGGCAGTCAGGTTCCAGAATCGTACTCGAGGCCAATGAGCGCTATTTTAACGGCAGACCCTACATTTCGGGTCTGGCCTACCGGATTATTCCCGACCAGACAACCCAGTTCCTGGAACTCAAGGCCGGCAACATAGACACCATGGGGCTTTCTCCGTTGCAGTTCCTGCGTCAGACCGACTCTCAGCACTTCCAGGCCATGTACAAAAAATACAAGTACCTGGCCAATGCTTACACCTATCTTGGGTTCAATCTGCAACGCTCTCCGTTTGATAACATCAACATCCGCCGGGCCATTTCCCATGCGATTGACAAACAGGAGATCATCAAGGGGGTTCTTTTAGGCCTGGGTGAAGAAGCTACCGGACCCTACAAACCCGGTACCCAGTGGTATAATCCCGACGTCGAACGATTTGACTATGATCCGCAAAAAGCGCGCAATCTTTTGAATAAAGAGGGCTACAAAGACTCTAACGGAGATGGAATTCTGGATCGCAACGGCAAACCCTTTGAATTTACTATTATTACCAATCAGGGCAACCCCTTGCGCGAGAAAACCGCCCAGATCATTCAGCAACGCCTCAAGACCACGGGGATCAAAGTCAATATCCGCATCATTGAATGGACTGTCTTCCTCAAAGAATATGTTGACAAGGCCAATTTCGATGCCGTAATTCTGGGCTGGAATATCCTGCAGGACCCTGATCTGCACACGGTCTGGCATTCGAGCAATGCTACCAAAGGCGGCCTCAACTTTATCAGCTATAAAAATGCGCAAGTCGACGAACTGCTTGAAAAAGGAAGATACTCTTTTGACGATAAGGTACGCAAGCAATGCTATGACAACTTCCAGAAAATTCTGTCCCATGAACAACCCTATGTGTTTCTATATGTACCATACAGTCTTCCGGTAGTAAGCTCCAGATTTAAAGGCATCGTGCCGGCCCCTGCCGGTATAAGCTATAATCTTGAAGACTGGTACGTGCCCAAAGGCCTGCATAAATATCAGGTTGTCCCATAGGTAGAATATGCTGAAATATCTGGCTAAACGCTTTTTGCTGCTGCTCCCGACATTTATCGGCATCACGATCGTTTGTTTTTTGGTGATTCACCTGGCTCCCGGTGAACCCACGGCGCTGCAGACCGAGCTCAATCCGAATATCACGCCGCAGGCTATCGGACAACTGCGCACACATTACGGGTTGGATAAACCACTGACGCTCCAGTATGCGTTGTGGATGAAGAACCTTATCAAGCTCGATTTCGGCAACTCCATATCTTCCGACGAAAGACCAGTATGGGAAAAAATCAAAGAACGTATGCCGATCACCATCTACATCAATATAGCTGCTATGGTTATCATCTTCCTGGTTGCCATACCACTGGGTTTGATATCCGCGGTTCGCCGGGGCAGCGCAGTAGACCGTTCGATAACGGTCTTTGTTTTCATAGGTTTTTCCATACCCGGCTTCTGGCTGGCCCTGATCTGCATGGACCTGCTCGGAGTACGCCTGGGCTGGCTGCCGATTTCGGGCATCCATTCCCCGGGCTACGAACACTTGAGCTTTATCGGTAACATCTGGGATCTCTCGCGGCATCTGACACTGCCGGTGATTATCTCGGCCTTCGGCTCTCTGGCCGGGCTGAGCCGTTACATGCGCTCAAGCATGCTGGAGATCATCCGCCAGGATTATATCCTGACTGCACGGGCCAAAGGGCTGTCGGAAAGAACCGTGATCTACAAGCACGCCCTCAGAAATGCCCTGCTGCCCGTGATCACGATCCTGGGACTTTCCATCCCGGGACTGATCGGCGGCAGCGTTATCTTCGAGAGCATCTTTTCCATTCCGGGTCTGGGCAAGCTCTTTTATGATGCAATCATGATGCGGGATTATAATATGATTATGGGCAGTCTGACTATCGGCGCCGTGCTGACTTTGCTGGGCAACATGATTGCCGATATAACCTACAGCATCGCTGATCCGCGCATACGGGTGGGCTGACATGGGATTCTGGTCGCGTTTTTTCAGAGACAAACTGGCAGTAACCGGCCTGATAATGGTAGCAATATTTTTTATACTCTCAATCGGGGCAGGGCTTATCGCGCCGTATGATCCCAACCTGATCGATGTGAACAACATCCTGGAATCACCCTCAATCGCCCACCTTTTCGGCACCGACGAACTGGGCCGGGATGTATTTACCCGTATGCTCTACGGAGCCGGCATCTCGCTGAAGGTCGGGTTTGTGGCAGTCGGGATCGCGGTACTGATCGGGGTAGTGCTGGGTGCTGTTTCAGGCTATTACGGCGGCTGGGTAGATATCCTCATCATGCGTTTGGTTGACATCATGCTGTGTTTTCCATCGTTTTTCCTGATTCTGGCGGTCATCGCCTTTTTAGAACCCAGTATTTTCAACATCATGGCTGTCATCGGGCTGACATCATGGATGGGGATTACCCGGCTGGTGCGGGCCGAATTTCTGACCCTCAAAGAGAGGGATTACGTGCTGGCCGAAAAAACCATCGGAGCAGGCAGTCTGCGGATCATTTTTATCCACATTCTGCCCAATGCCTTGGCCCCGGTCCTGGTGGCAGCCACCCTGGGAATTGCCTCTGCGGTCCTGACCGAATCAGCCCTGTCATTCCTTGGCATCGGGGTGCAGCCACCAACACCCAGCTGGGGCAATATCCTCACCCAGGGGAAAAGCGTGCTGGGTGTTGCCTGGTGGTTGTCGTTCTTTCCGGGAATGGCAATCCTGTTGACCGTTCTGGGTTACAACCTGCTGGGTGAAGGAATCCGGGATGCCATCGATCCAAGGCTCAGGGGGTAGGCGAATGAAAAATTATGAATTAAGAATGGAAAAATACAAGAAACAAACCCTTCATTCATGATTGAAAAACCCTTCTGCCTTGGGCCCTTGGCCCTGTTTACATCAACTTTTCCTGATCGATGATAATTTTATGTTTTTCATGCACCTGATTTCTGAAGGTCTCAAAAAGTATCTCTTTTTTCTGTGTCAGCAGTTCTTTTTTGAGCGAGTCAGCAAGTTCCTGGCTGAGGTCTTCAAGGGGTGCATTTTTCTTTTCTTTGAGCCAGATAACATAAATGTCTTTTTTGATTGTATACACTTTGGGTGAGGTTAAATTATCAAGATCTTTTTTAACTTGCTCAGCATTACCGAGCTTGGGTAGCGCCCAGACAGAACGCTGGAATTCACCGGTAGACTCGGGCTTGTATGGCTGTAGTTGACTGCTGTCCAACGATGCAAGCTCACTAGCCTTTCCAAGAGCCGCCTCATTTAATTTGTTCTGCTTTAGATCAGAGATAAGCGCCTCTTTGACCTTGGCCAGCTCAGGGATCGTCGCAGAGATTCGGTCCGTTACCTGGAAAAGAAGATAGCCATTATCAATATCTACCACATCACCGATCTCACCTTGGGGATACTTGAATGCTTCCTGGGTAATGGTTCTGCCCTTGGGTAGTTTGACAGGTTCATTCTCGGCAAACGGTCCTATTTCAAGAACCTTAAACCCACGTGCCTCGGCAAAAGCATTCAGATCAACATCAGGTAGCTCGTAGACTTCAATAAAGGCTGCGTTGGCCTCGTCATAGGCTCTGTCCTTGGCTATCCTCTGCTTCAATGTCTCGATCACCGCAGAAGATACATCTTCAAATGGTTTAAGCTTGGCATCTGTTTTGTCATCAAGTTTAAAGATGTGGAACCCGAATCTGCTGCGCACAGGTCCCTTGATCTCGCCGGGTTGCATGCCAAGCAGTATATTGCCCATCCCGTCTGTCAGGCCATTGAGGTCTTCGCTACTCAGCGTTCCCAGATCTCCCCCCTTAGCCGCGCTGCCAGGATCCTGTGAATATTTCTTGGCCAGTTCGGCAAAATCCTTACCTGACTGGGCTTCTTCCAAAATTTTATTTGTGTCAAGCTCCTTCCGGGCTATCTCTTTCTCATCTGCCTTCGGGTCCACGAGAGTCAATATATGACGCACCTTAAGGCGGGCCGGGATCGTATAAACGCTTTTGTGGTTATCATAGTACTCCTGAGCCTCTTCAGGGGTTACTGTAATGTCATTCATATACGCCTTCGTCTCGAAGGTAATATAGGCAATGGATGTCTTGGGTGGTTCCTTATAGGCTTCTTTATGTGCTTCATAATATGCTTGCAGCTCGTTTTCATCTACCTGGATATCCTGCTCTTGCTCATCAGGATTGACACGAATGAAATACAGATCATAACTGTCGTACTTATCCCGATAGGCGGCCTGCAACTCCTGCTGAGATACATATACAGAGTCAGTAAGCAGTTTATATAGTTTCTCTCTAAGTATAGTGTTGCGCTGTTGATCTTCAAATCCCTGTGGTGTCAGATTGTAGTAGTCCAGAACCCGTCGATAACTCTCAAGATCGAAGCTGCCGTCGCGCACAAAGGCGGGGTATTGCTGGATCGCATCCTGCAATTCCTGATCGGTGACAATAACCCCCAAATTTGCGGCCTCGTTCTCCATTATGTACTGATCAATCATTTCATCCAGAACCCTCTGTTTAAGGTTAAGGCTTTTGAGAACTTCATCATTAAACATATCGCCGTAGCGCTCGCGGTAGGCGCTTAGCGCATCTTGATATGCCTTGGAAAACTGCTGGCTGGAAATAATGTAGTTGTCCACCTTGGCGACCTTGTTCGCTTCGCGCGCCCAGTAAGTGCTTCCACCCCAGAATACGAAAACAATAATAATCAGACCAAAAATGAATTTTGTGATCCAGCTTTTGGAATGCCTGCGCATGTATGTAAGCATTAGGTACTCACTCCCTTTTTCTCACTAGTATATGATTGAAGGAACCATAGATGAATAGGACAATTTTTGCAAGACTGAGGTTATGGGTCGAAAAACTCCGGCATGAACCGCAATGACAAGAATTATTACAATATATGTTTTGATCAACATAACATAGAAGTTGACATCTCTATTGTATATCCTTAGTATCCATAACTTGCTGAAAAATCAGACGTGGGAATCAGTGGATGTTGACGTGGACGCAAAACATTTTACCCTATATAACAAAATCATAATTGAGGAGGATCACTGATGAATAGATACTCTCTTCGTTTCATGGAACTGGCCGCAATGATGGTTTTGTGTGCCTTGTTACTGCTGCTGCCGTCCTTGGGCCAGGCAGAACCCAAGGGGACCCTTACCATGTTTCATGCCGGAAGTCTGTCCGTGCCGTTTGCGGCCATGGAAAAAGCGTTTGAAGCCACTTATCCTGCTGTCGATCTGCAACGCGAGGCCAGCGGAAGCCAGAAGGCCGCCCGCAAGATATCCGACCTGCACAAACCCTGCGACATCATGGCCTCAGCCGACTACACGGTGATCGACAAATTATTAATTCCGGATTATGCATCCTGGAATATCCGCTTTGCGACCAATCAACTCGTACTGTGTTACACCGAAAAGAGCAAATACGCCGGTGAAATCAACGCCGTCAACTGGTATAAATTTTTGCAAAAACAGGGCGTTGTCTGGGGACACTCGGACCCCAATCTCGATCCTTGCGGCTACCGCTCACTGATGGTGATGCAGCTGGCCGAAAGGTACTACAAGATCGACGCCCTTTATGAGAGCCTGCTGGCCAACCGGCCCAAGGAAAACATCCGTCCCAAATCCGTAGAGCTGATTTCTCTGTTGCAGACCGGTAACATGGACTATGCTTGGGAATATCTTTCCGTAGCGGTTCAGCACGAATTGAAATACATCACCCTTCCTGACCAGATCAACCTTGGCAACTACGAATATGATGACTTCTACGCCAATGCAATCGTAAAGGTCACCGGTAAAAAACCCGGCGAATTCATGGAAATGAAGGGGCAATCTGTAACCTATGGCGTTACCCTGGTTAAAGACACACCAAATCAGGAGGCTGCTATTGCCTTTCTGCGCTATATGCTCGACCCTAATGGTGGCCTGAAGATTCTCAAGGAAATGGGACAGCCGCCCTTCATCCCCTGCAGGGTTCCTTCTGAAGAGATGAAATCCATCTTGCCCGCTGAAATCAAGGGGCTTGTGGAAGTCAAAAATTAATTCCAGAGAAGCCTGATGACCAAGAGGGAGCCTTTTTTCTGGATCACGGTATCGTGCGGCATTATTGTGCTTGCCTTTATTCTGCTGCCGCTGATCGAAATGTTGAGTGCTCCGTCGGCTGTAATGCTCAAAGAAACCCTTAAAGACAAAGATGTCGTGCGGTCGATCTGGCTGAGTATGTACACCGCCTTGGCGGCCGCATGTATTTCCTTCGTGTTCGGGACACCGCTGGCCTATGTACTGGCTCGCACCAACTTCCACGGCAAACGTCTGGTGGAAAGCATCATCGATCTGCCGATTGTGATCCCGCATCCCGTCGTGGGTATCGCCATCTTAAGCGTGGCCGGCAAAAACCACTGGCTCGGGCAAATCATGAGCGAGCTGGGGGTACGCATCATGGGCAGTGTGACCGGCATCATTACCGTTCTGACCTTTGTGGGGATTCCTTTCTATATCAATGCTGCAAAAGACGGCTTCGAAGGCATCTCCCCCAGGCTGGAAAACGTGGCTCGTAGCCTTGGGGCACCGATGTTTAGCACCTTTTTCCGTATAACGTTTCCGCTGGCGTGGCGCAGTATGCTGGTTGGTTTGATTATGTGCTGCGCTCGTGCCATCAGTGAATTCGGTGCCGTTGTCATCGTGGCCTACCATCCCATGATCGCCCCGGTCATGATCTATGAACGTTTCGAAAGCTACGGATTAAAATACTCCCAACCGGTAGCGGTTTGGCTGGTGCTGGTATGCTTAAGCCTGTTTCTGATCCTTAGAATTCTGGCCTTGCCCAAGAAAAACAGGAACCATGATTGAATTACACAATATCAATGTCCGTCTGGGCCAATTCAGACTCAAAAATATCGACCTCAATATAGATTCCAACGACTTCTTCGTACTCATGGGGCCCACCGGCGCAGGCAAGACCGTACTTCTGGAGGCAATTGCCGGGTTGGTGCCGCTTGAATACGGCAGGATAACAATCGCCGGCCGCGATGTCACGGGTACGGCTCCTGAAAAACGCGGCGTAAGCATCATGTACCAGGATTATGCCCTTTTTCCACACTTGACAATCTCCCAAAACATTTCCTTTGGCGTGCGGTACCATGCAAAGGCGAAAAGTGAATCAGGCTCTAGATTTGAACGACTGGTACGGGAGTTGAATATCGGCCACCTCCTCAAGCGCTATCCTGAAACCTTGAGCGGCGGCGAGCTGCAGCGGGCAGCACTGGCCAGGGCTCTCATGGTCGAACCGCAGGTCATCCTGCTTGATGAACCGCTTTCGGCCCTTGACCCGGGGTTCCGAGAAGAAATCCGGCTGCTCTTGAAAAATCTGCATGAATCTTCAGGCATGACGTTCTTCATGGTAACCCACGATTTTGCCGAGACCCTGTCGCTGGCAACCACGGCGGCAGTCATGAATAACGGCATCATCGAACAGGCCGGCAACGTACAGGAAATATTTCAAAAGCCCTGCTCCACTTTCGTGGCCGATTTCGTGGGCATGAAAAACATTCTCCCAGCCATATTCAACAAACATACTTCGAGAATCGGATCCCTTACAGTCGAGATGGCGACGATACCTGTTGACACCGGCGGATTCATCGCCATCAGACCCGAAGATATCGTAATCAGCACGCACAAGCCGGCTTCAAGCATGTGCAATTCATTCTACGGCGTGGTCAGCGCCATCATCGACCAGGGCTTTTCGTATGAGGTTCATGTACAGGTGGAGGATATTACCTTTAAATCACTGATCACCAAGGGGTCTCTGATTGACCTCGGCATCCGCGAGGGTCTGGTAGTGCATCTGTCCTTCAAGGCCACAGCGATTCATTGTTTCTGATTCTCGTAAAAACCGACCACTTAATCACCCTATTGCCGGAAAATTCATAAATCGAACCCTTTTGTAATTGTAATATGTCTGCAAAAGGAAAGACTACGTATTCCTGGGTCAACTCGAATTAATTATAATTTAAAAAAACTAAAGATTTATAATAAATAAATCGATGACATAGGTATGATAGCTGGAGGCAACAATGGCTATAGATAAGAGTATGAAAGTGCTGGTTATCGATGACTTCTCAACCATGCGCAGGATCACAAAGAGCATTCTCAAACAATTGGGGTTTACCAATATCATCGAGGCGGATGACGGAAAGTCCGGTTTGCAAATCCTTAAGACAGATGCGATCGGCATCATTATTGCCGACTTGAACATGCCGGAAATGAACGGGCTTGAACTGTTAAAGACAATCAGGGCAGATGATACATTGAAAGATCTTCCTTTTCTGATAGTCACGACCGTGGCTCAACAGGAAAATATTTCTGAAGCCTTAGCCTGCAGCATGAAAGACTATATTGTAAAACCTTTTACGGTCGAGAACCTGAAGCAGAAAATCGATCAGGCTTTCGATAGGTAGAATACCATACAGGCACTATAAGATATTTAGTATTTCACACGGCACATAAAGGTATTTCCCTATTCTTCCCACATTCCCAAACCCTTGGCCCTGGCCTGCTTCTCGTAGGTGATAAAAAGCTCCTTGAAAGGGAAATCATAATAACGGTAGGCCCTGGCCCAGCCATCCTTGATTATACGCCCGTTTATCAGGGTGTCATCGAGATAAATAAATGCCAGGGTTCGGCCATATTTATCATATGGCTGTTCACCAACCACAATTCTCACTTTTTTCCCCAAGAGCATCTTTGTCAGGTAGCTTTTACTCTCGACCCCATAAGACTCGGCTTGCCTGTAAGGCGATTCTACTTCAGGTGCATCAACCCCTATCAGACGGATTTTCGTGCCATCTCGGATCTCTATCGTATCCGCATCATAGACCTTGACCACCTCTTGTAGATCAAGCGATCCGGCCGTATGAAACAGGCCTATCACGACGATGACGATAATCGCGATGAGCGGCCAGCGGATATATTTTTTCGTCAATCCCATCACCTCATATTTTCTTCGGACATAGCAAAAAGATCAAGGCCTTTCAGAACTGTATGAGCATATTGTTTATTATGGGTTACCGGCGCTGCATGCGTACCTGGCAAGAATTGAAGCGTGCACCGGGTTCCTGCCTGGAAGGCCCCGGGGAAATATTTGTGCCAGAATGCATTTACTTCGGCTGGCGCCGGTTGCAACAAATCAGCCACACCGCTCTGAGCAGGGTCCATGCAGGTGTCATCACGCGCGAAAACCACCACGATATTTCTCAACCGTGAAAGAGGGAAGTTTTGATCATCACAGTACAGGGTGCAATCTTGGATATCTTTGCAGAGCCGGGAACACTTACCCGGCTGCAAATGGACAAGGGCCGAAGGTACGGAACGGGCAAAATCGCCCACAATCCCCTTGGTGAGGCCCCAGCCTGATCGCAGAACATCTCCCGTATACCCGGTAAAACCAAGCTTTGATATTCTCAAGGATTCTCCGAGAAAATTAAGAAGCAATCCCGCCTCTGACCATCTCTCAAATCCGGCGGGACATACCTGGGCAAGACCCAGAGTTGCATCCGGATATGCGTAGCAGAAACGCCTAGCCAGAATCGCACCATGCGACCAGCCGACAGCGACAAGCTGGGTGCTGATCGAGCCAGGACCTTCTGATATTTCTAAGCCTTGTATCTTGACTGATATATCACAAAGTGGAGCATAACCTTCAATGCGAATGCCGCTTTGGGCGAAAATATATCTGATCATTGCCATCAGGACCACTTCCTTGCCCCGGTCCCCTCTCCAGTTCGGATCACTGCCATATGGAGTATCGCATACCGGCACAATAACGATTCCGGATTTGCTCTTAAGCGCCAGTTCGGATGAAAACTTATGGGCATCAGCGGGCCGTTGCCCATGCCCGCTGAAAAAAACGATCGCCGGACCATTCAGACCGCCACGGATTTCATCAGCGGTCAGTTCCTGTTCACTGCGGGTATCAGTGAAAACATAATATCCGTTAAGCCTCTCACAGTTGAAATTTATCGCAATTTTTCCGGTTAAAACCTTCTCGGGAACATGGCGCTGGGAAGCCTCTAAGCCGGTCACCACGAGTACGACCCCCAGAATACCCAAGGCAATACATTTGATCATGCTTATCTCCCTATAAATCATCCATTCAAAAGTTAAAATTCGATTATATCCAATCTGCCCGGGAGTTAACAACCCTATTATTAGGGTTCAATCAGCTCCACTCTTGGATTCGATTTCAAATCCGACGTGTGAGACACCGAGGGCCTACGTTGGTTTAAGGCATGAGGTGAACCAGGGTATATTATAATCAAAAAAGGGGGCAAACAACTCTGCCCCCACAACTAAAATATTATTTCATATGCAAATCTTTTTTTCGCCTGATCAATTGTTATAGATTATCGGCTTAAACATTTTATTAAAAGCCGAATCCTTCAGGCAGTTCACTTTCCGGTGTTCCGGCCGGCACCCACGAGAGATCAAGGATGGTGTAGGTCGGGCTCGATTTCTTGAAGATCGGCACCACTTTCATACCGATATCCGGCTCTCCGATAGAAAGATAACTCATCAGAATCGTTGCAACACCATCAAATTCAATGTTTATAAACTTAATGGGTTTATCAAGAATGGTGAATGCTCCGGACCTGTTACAGACCATGAAGGTGTGAATCGTCGCGGTATTCTTGGCCAGATCGGTCATATCAATCACGGTATTCTTCCCGAGACATTCCATGCAATGAATCCGGAAAGGCTGATAAATGGTCCCCCGGGATTCACAATCCGGATTATCACACCTGGTGGCCATCAACTTTCCCTGACATAACGATTTAAAGAAAACCGCCTCGCCGCCGTATGAGTGAATATAGGTCATATCGCGCGGATTGGTAACGCCCATAAGCTGCCAACTGTCATCAGCATTGCGTATAGGCTGATTCGGAGTCAAGTGATGGAAATCGCCCTTTATTTTATACTGATTATTTTTTACAAATACCTGCCCAAACATACTCATTATGCACCTCCTTCTCTCTTAAACATCCTGCTTGAGTAAATGATCCGGATCCATGAGAATTGTGGATGTGACATGGGATCCAACACCGGCATGCGAAATTGCCAGAGCCCTTTTGGCACCCTTGACCTGCAGATCGGTCCAATCCGCGGGTTTTTCACGGTCGAAGCTCTTCCATCTTTTTTCATCACCATGGATTTCAGCCCACCGATTCCAGAGATGAGTCGCTATCTCAAAGACCTGCATAATTCCGGTTGCTCCAACCGCGTGCATGCATCCGATCAGACCGCCTGAAAGATTGGAGGGCAACCTTCCGCTTTGTCCGGTATGCGGATTGGTATGGTAACAGTCTCCTGATTCGACGAAGTCCCTACCCTCGCCATATGGCCTGAGGCCGATATCTTCATAGGTCTGTACGTCAGAAATGGTAAAGGCATCGTGCAATTCAATTACATCCAGATCTTCCATGGGGTCGGTGATTCCGGCCATGCGGTAACCATACCAGCAAGCCATGCGGGCAGCCAGAAAACCGGTGAATCCGGGATACCTGTCTCCGCCCGGGAATCTCTCTCCCAAATCCTTGTACAGATCTGCTGTTTCATTGGGCAGCAATGGAATTTCCATATCGCGCCGGTCGGCAGGCCGCAGGGTATGCGATCCGGCAGCCACCCAGACCCTCAGTGGTTTATTCTTTGTATTTCTGGTAAGCTTCATGGCAGTGGCTTCATCACAGATTATGCAGCAGGCAGCCCCGACACTCATCAGGCAGCAGTCAAGGGCACGCAACGGGAAGGCAACTACGGGTGATTCCAGAACATCATCAACCGTTATATTCATCGACCCGTGAGCATATGGGTTCATACGGGCATATCCACGGTGTTTGACGGCAATCTCGGCCAGTGTTTTCCGAAAAGAATCCTCTTCCTTGCCAAAAACCTTCCAATACTTCTGGGCCATGACCGCATAATAACCGGTATAGATATGGCCCAACGGAGTCTCCCAGTCCTTGTCCGCGGCACACGAGATCAGGAAATTGCCTTCGTCGGTGGGCACCTCATCCATCCGCTCCCAACCCATGGCCAGGGCACAGTCCGAGTATCCCGAAGCGACCGCCTTGACAGCCTCCCAGATTGTCGATCCACCGGTGGCCCCTCCTGTTTTGACACCGATGGTACCCAGCGGATCAAGACCTAGGCGGTCATGGATTACGGCCTCTCCAAGCAGCTGGTCGCCGAAATGATCGGCAAAATGACCATAGTAAGCTGTGTGAATATAACTTTTCAACTCTGCCGGGGTCATATCGATCAACTCCGCCGCCTGGGTCAAGGCATCAATACACAATTCTTCGGTCCGCTTGCCGGGAAATGCACGGTCGAACTTAGACTGTCCGGCCGTCACCAGATACACCGGTTTCATCATTTTCGGAATCTTGAGTTGTTCTTCACTGAATTTAATCATACATCCACCTCTCTACATTAATTTTTTATAAAAAACATTTCACTGGCTTATTTTATAAGGTTCCCACCCAGAACACGACTGCCGGTCCCCGCGATTTATTGCTGATCATCTGCTTATCAGGTAAAGACCAGTACTGAACCGAATCACCGGTTTGCAGGCTAAAAGTTTTTTCTCCATGTACAAGCTCCACAGTGCCTTTCAGAACGCACAAGGTTTCCTGGGAATTTTTGATATTCTTTCTGCCCGGTATTTGGCTACCCGGCCTGAGCACGATGATGGAGCTGTCAATGACCCTTCTGTTTTCCGGTGCAAAAAACCTACGGGTAACAAAACCCGTATGAGGAAGCTCCCAATCCGACCATTCCGATTTACGTATTACTACCAGTTTTTCCTGGTTTTGAGCCTGTTTTATAACATCGCCGGCCTCGATCCCGATGGCATTGCATATATTCACCAGCTTCTCTACCGAAGGAGAATTGACATCGTTTTCAACCTGGGACAGAAATCCCTCCGAGATGCCGGCTTTTTCGGCAACAGCCTTCAAGGTGAGCTTACGACTTTTTCTCTCTTTTCTAAGAACCGAACCCAAATTCATAATTATCCAAATAAAGTTAATTTTTAGTATTAGTTAATTTGTATCATAATATAATTTTTTGTGTCAATTAATTATTGACATTTGTATATATTTTTGTTGATATGTGAATCAATCTTATATGTTGTTGTGAAATCATTCTATGTTTTATGGATTATATGGAGAAGATTATCGCTAGACATGTAACACCAGCCATTAAATGGCCAGACGGTGGATGCCTGATAAAAATGGTGATGCAACCATAATTGAAATTCTATTAAATGAACAAAGGAGTTTATCATGACAGAACTTACCAATGAGGAAAAATTGCTTGCTGAAACCATGTATAAGTGGGCGCTTAACGAAATTGCGCCAATTCAGGAAGAGATCGACGAACAAGACAAACTGCCTGCTGATTTCTTTACCAAACTGGGCCAATTGGGCATGCTGGGCATCACCATCGATGAAGAATACGGGGGCTCCGGACAGGGCATCATGATGCAGGCCCTGGCCGTCGAGCAGCTCAGCCGCATTTCACCTGCCCTGGGCATGACATACGGTGCCCATTCAAACTTATGCGCCAATAACATCCATAAAAACGGCAACAAAGCACAGAAGAGTACGTATCTGCCACCGATGTGCACCGGAGAACATATCGGAGCGCTGTGCCTGACCGAGCCCAATGCCGGGTCGGACGCTCTGGGCGGAATGTCGACCAGGGCCCGTAAAGACGGCAACCGCTACATCATGAACGGAACAAAGATGTTCATCACCAACGGTAGTGTTGCCGATACCCTGCTGGTTTATGCCAAAACCGCCCCGGAGCTTGGAGCACATGGCATCAGTGCCTTTATCGTTGAATCTCGATGGCCCGGAGTTACGGTATCCAAAAAACTCAAAAAATGCGGCATGCGGGGATCGCCGACTTCGGAACTCAGCTTTGAAGACGTCGAGGTTCCTGCCGATAACCTGGTGTATGAAGAGAACATGGGTGTGCATGTGGTTACTTCCGGCCTGGCCTATGAACGCATCGTACTGTCCGGTGGATCGCTGGGTATGGCTGAACAGGCCCTTGAATACTCCATTAAATATGCCAAGGAACGCGAGCAGTTCGGCAGACCCATCAAGGATTTCCAGATGATCCAGCAAAAACTGGCCGATATGTACTGCCAGACAGAGGCATCAAGAGGATTGGTGTATAAAGCTGCACGATTCGCCGACAGCCCACAGGGCAAACGCGGCGGCAAAGGAACAGAACTCGACAAACTTGCAGCCGCCGCCATTCTCTTTGCCGCCGAATCAGCCACCAGGGTCTGTAGCGATGGTATCCAGATTCACGGCGGTTACGGGTACTGTCTCGAATATCCGATCCAGAAACTGTGGAGAGATGCCAAACTATATGAAATAGGAGCGGGAACTTCCGAAATTCGGCGTATGATCATCGCCCGGGAACTTTGTCGTTGAGGCTGATTAATCCTTGCATAAGGTTCCCTTGTCAATATCTATGATCGTATGGCCTCCGGGAAATGTCTTGGTGACATACTCCTG
Source organism: Deltaproteobacteria bacterium (assembly GCA_016929755.1). Taxonomy (GTDB): domain Bacteria; phylum Desulfobacterota; class Desulfomonilia; order UBA1062; family UBA1062; genus JAFGIF01. Next base: position 16,042 of record JAFGIF010000146.1, read on the forward strand.
GAGGTTTTCTATTTTCCGAATAACATTGCTAATATTACGGGCCTCGCTCAGCACCTGCTGCGCCATTTCTCTGATCTTCTCATCCCGAGTTGTTTTCTGGATTTCATTAGCCTGGCCCATCAATACAGTCAATGGCTGAGAAACCTCATGCGCGGTGGTGCTTGCCATCTGGGTAATAATTTCAAGTTGCTTGATTTTTTCCTGTTTTTCGATCAGTCCCAGAAAATCAAAGGCCTTTTTAACAGTCAACGTTAAAAGATCCGGACTGAAAGGCTTGATTACATAGTCATAGGCACCGAGTCTGAGGGCCTCGATCGCATTGTCGATAGTGACATACCCGGTGATTACAACGACCAGACTTTGCAGTTTGCGTTTATGGATATAATCAATGATTCCAAATCCATCAATATCAGGCATTCTCAAATCCGTAATCACAACCGGAAAGAACTCCTCTGTCAGAATGCGGATCCCCTTCTCGCCGCCGATAGCCTTGACAACATCGATGCCTTGTTCAGCTAGAATATCCTCCACCAGGCAGCAAACACCTTCATCATCATCTATGACCAGGACTTTCTTGAGTTTAGTGTATTGCATGTTGAAAAGCATATTGATCACTAATAATTGAGTAAAGACAGATAATCAAGAACAAGAATACTTATCAACCTATCTACAATATATTTTTAAATGGACTAGATATCGGGAACGACCCGTCAATCAATACCGTCCAAGAGGGCTAATTATCATTCTTAGTCAGACTCATATTGCCCAGATAGGTGTGAACCAGAGCTACCATGGGTGTTAGGATTGGATCATAGTTGTCTTTGTATTTTACCACGAAGCGTTCGCCTGCAAAATATATTACCACCGGCCTGACATCATCCCACTTTTCAATGCCTGTCTGTCTAAATTCATTCATCGTCATCGCTGTAACCTGCTTTAATTTATCTAAAGTATTATATCGGCTGTTTTGCAAATCTCTTAAATTACAAAAGACAAATAAAATTGTAATACCGAATGGTCCTTTAAGAAATATTACAAAACATACCGGAGGCTTATGATGCATGAGAGTGATACAACAAGCGATCATCTGAAATCTAATACAATTGACCAAGGCACTCAGATTATGTCTGCTTGCTGATAACGAGTATGAAACCACAATTCAGGATTTACACTCACTTCCTCAAGCGTCGCTTAAGAGTCTTGCGGGAATTCCTCTTTGATCTTGTTTTTCAATGTGTAGAGCAAATTCAGGGCATCGATAGGTTTCATGCTTTCCAGGTCAAGCCCCATTATCTCCCTGATAATGAAATTGCCATTGGATTCAAACAGGCTGCTCTGAACCGGGAGAACTTCTTGTATGCCGGGAACTGATTTCCCCTTGCGGCGAATACCGGACAGGACATTTTTGGCGTTTGCAATCACATCGTCCGGAATGCCGGCCAGCCGGGCTACATGAATACCATAACTTTCCCCGATAGCACCCCGTTTGAGTTCTCTCAAGAATACAACATCATGTCCATTATCATCAACGGCCATGTGAAAATTCTTGATATTTTTATGCCTGCGGGCCAGATCGGCAAGTTCATGATAGTGGGTGGCAAAAAACGTCCTGGTCTTGTGTTTATCAAGATATTCCGCCACTGCCCAGGCCAGGGACATTCCATCGTAGGTTGATGTCCCTCTGCCGATCTCATCCAGGATCACAAGGCTCTGTTCAGTGGCATTATGAAGGATATCTGCTGTTTCGCTCATCTCCACCAGGAATGTGCTCTGACCGGCAGAGAGATTGTCTAAAGCGCCCACTCTGGTAAATATCCGGTCAACCAGGCCAAGTTTGGCTTTACCGGCAGGCACAAAACAGCCGATCTGAGCCATAATTGCAATCAGGGCGATCTGCCGCATGTATGTCGATTTACCAGCCATGTTGGGGCCGGTTATGAGATGCAGCGTGTCCCGTTTGCCGTCGAACCTGCAATCATTAGGTACAAATTCCCCCACCTTTAACACCTGTTCGACCACAGGATGCCGGGCTGCCTTCAATTCAATTGTCCTGTCCTGTGTAATTAAGGGACGGGTGTATGACTTTTGCAGGGCAACCCAGGCAAAACATCCCAGCACATCAAGCGTTGCAAGGGCCTCGATCGTGCCCTTAAGATTGGGAATCTGTTCTATCACAAAAGCTCTCAATTCGCTGAAGATCCGTGTTTCTATTTGATTGATAGCCTCCTGGGCGCCAAGCAGTTTTGCCTCATACTCCTTGAGTTCAGGAGTAATAAACCGTTCTGCATTGATGAGGGTCTGCTTGCGTATGTAATTCTCCGGCACTTTGTCAGCATATGACTTGGTCACCTCGATATAATAACCAAAGACCTTGTTGTAGCCTATTTTCAATGAGGCGATTTTGGTCCTCTGCTTTTCCTGGGCTTCCAGTGAAGCAATCCACTTTCTGGAATCACTCCTGATTGAACGCAATTCATCCAGCTCCGCATCGATGCCCACAGTAATAACATTCCCGTCAGACAGTTTTGCCGGTGGTTCAGACACAATGGTAGCCTTGATTCTTTCCGATATATGTTCCTGAAATACCATCTGATGCATAAGATTGATCAACATCGTTGAAGTTACATCGAAAAGCAGTTTCTGAATCCTGGGAACCTGATCAAGGCCAGCGGCAAGTGCTATGAAATCCCTGGGGGATGCTCTATTTGCCGAAACCCTTCCCAGAATGCGTTCCATATCCGGGATATCGCTCAAAAAATCCCTCAATCCATTGAGGATGTCGACTCTCGGAACAAAATCACCCACCGCATCCAGACGAGCGTCGATCTCGATCACATCCATAAGGGGAAAGGCCAGCCAATCCGACAGTTTTCTGGCACCCATCGAGGTAGTGGTAGCATTGATCATGTGGAATAAGGTATCGCTGTTATTTCTTGCGATGGATTCAAAAAGTTCGAGGTTACGCTTGGTGTTGGCACCCAGGATCATGTACTTGCCCGGATTATAATAGCGAAGCCCCGTGATGTGGGCCAGAATTCCCTTCTGCGTCTCTTTCACATATTCCAGGATCATACCCGCAGATACCAGTGCTGCAGCATGCTCCTGAAGCCCCAGGCCTTCCACACCGAGCGTCTTGAAGTGAGATCTAACAACCGCTTTTGCCGTTCTTTCGTCCATCGGCAGATCCATTGAAGTCACATACAGGCCTTCCGGAACAATATCGGGCTGCATTGTCAATACCTCACTGGGCGATATCCGGTTGACCTCGCTGATAAAATCCTGATGGGACCTCACCTCGGTCACACGGAAATCACCGGTAGATATATCCAGAAAAGCGACACCATACGAACTGGATCTGCAGTGCGAATATACAGCCATCAGGTAATTGGATTTTTGACTGTCCAACTGATTGTCTTCAACAATCAGTCCCGGGGTGATCACCTGAACTACCTCGCGCGGCATCAGACCATGGACAGCATCAGATGCACTTCCCTGCTCGCAAACGGCAACTTTTTTACCTTCACGGATCAGCTTTGCAATGTAGGGTGAGGCGCTGTGGTAGGGCAAACCGCACATGGGTACAGGATTTTCTTTGGCCTTGTCTCTTGTGGTAAGCGCAAGCCCCAGAATTTTCGAGGCAACCAGGGCGTCTTCAAAAAACATCTCGTAGAAATCCCCCATGCGATAAAACAGAATAACATCCCGGTAGTTTTTTTTGATCTGAAGATACTGTTGCATCATGGGTGTGAGCTTACTCATGAACACGCCTCTTCCTGCGCTCATCCTCTTCATGCATCTCGAGACGTGTCCTGTTTTTCAGACGTCTGGCAAACTCGGGATGATTAAAATATGGATTGATAGTTTCAAAAAATGATTGCTTCATCCCTTTTTTGGTCTGTTCAAGATCTCGCTCGCAAACGGCCGGTTTCTCAAAGACCCTGGTCCTCCTGATGTGATCCCCGCAATAAGTAAGCAATTCATGATCTTCATCATCCAGCAACAGTATTATGCTGAATTCCAGACGCACCATATACAAGTCTCCGGAAAGATTTTTTGTCTTATCCTCCACGATCACTCTTACGCCACCGGCAAATTCATGTTCTTCCATATGCCTGAAGATAATATGAGGTGTACCATAAAATCAAGAGCAAGCCGTATTATTGTGGATCAAAAAATTGACAGTGCGGTTTTCATGAATTCCCATGACTGGTAAAGTGCTGCCTCGAAGAAAAATGGCATGGTCTTGATGACCACGATCATGAAGATCAAACCCACACAGATAATAAGTGGAAAGCTCATCAGAAAAACATTCATCTGGGGGATGGCTCTGGCGGTAAGAGCAAAGGTCACCTGTAACAGCAACAACACCCCGATAATCGGAGCTACAACTTTTAATGCTATAACAAACATCGTAGCTGCATAAGTTATAAGGGCGGACAAGTAACCCTGATTCGGCAAAGAGCTCTCGATTGGCACCATTGTGAAACTTTCCACAAGGGCCTTGATCAGAAGGTGATGTCCGCCGAATGAGAGAAACAGAAGCAGAGCCACGATATAGAACATATTAGCCGTAATGGGGGCATCGGCTCCGGTCATAGGATCGACCACATTGGCGATTGCAAACCCCATCTGAAATCCGGCGAGTTGCCCGGCAATCTGGAATCCGGCGAAAATAAGACTCACCGCCAGACCGAGACAGAGCCCGATCAAAAGCTCGTGCAGCATAAGCACCAGCAAAAAAAGCACACTAATATCAGACATGGCCACTGTAAGGGGTGGGATAACGGGCATCAGTACCAGGCTTAAAAAAAAGGCGATCAAGGCTGTGATACTGCGTGGTATAATTTCGGCGCTGAACACCGGCACCGAGGTAAAGATAATTCCCACCCGGATAAAGATAAACACAAACGTGATAAAATCCGGCCAGGCAATATTCAGAAGTTCTTTCATCGTATTAGCTGGGGAATTGTACTGTAAAGATTAATGGTGAATGTAGTAAGTTTTTCAATAAGCCATGGGAATGAGACCAGTAACGCGAGGAGCACCACGACAATTTTAGGCACAAAGGTCAGCGTCATTTCCTGGATCTGGGTAACAGCGGAAAAAACACTCACCGTCAGACCTACGATGAGCCCCAGAATCAGCATGGGAGATCCGATGAGAAGGGCCAGCATGATTGTTTCTGACATGAGAGATGTAATAGTTTCAGGCGTCATGTCAAAAACCCCTTGATTATAGATCCCATCAACAAATTCCAGCCATCGACCAAGACAAACAGCATAATCTTAAAGGGCAACGATATCATAATGGGCGGCAACATCATCATGCCCATAGAAAGCAGTATTGATGCCACCACCATATCGATTATCAAAAATGGTATAAACAGAATGAATCCGATCTGAAACGCGGTTTTTAATTCACTTATCATAAATGCAGGAATCAGAGCCCTGGTGGGGACATCTTCTTTGTTTTGCGGTTTTTTATGGTCGATAATACTTATAAATAATGCCAGATCCTTTTCTCTGGTCTGCTTGAACATGAATTCTCGTAAGGGTTCCTCGGCGTTTTCTAATGCCTGTTCAAACGAAATGTAGCCGTTGCGGTATGGAGTCAATGCATTCTCCGTGACCTGGTCGATGGTCGGAGTCATGATAAAGAAAGTCAGAAAAATTGCCAGTCCGGTCAAAACCTGCATGGGCGGCATTTGCTGTGTTCCCAATGCCTGGCGCAGAAATCCCATGACTACGATAATCCTGGTAAACGAAGTGACCATGATCATAATCGATGGAGCCAGAGCCAGAATGGTCAGAATAAACAATACCTGAAGTGCTCCCACCACCTCTTCAGGGTTACCGGCTTCATGGATGCCGAGATTGATATCGGGTATGGTTATCCCTTGGGCAAACAGAGTGCATGGTGCAACAGTGCTAAAGATCACAACAAAAAAGAGCAGTAATATATGTCTTAATTTCATATCTTGCTGGAGTCTCCATCGAGACCGGTATTCTTGAGCGTCTGCTCGAAATTTCCTTCTCCCAGGTCTTTGACAAGCGAGACACTGTTGGATGTGACTCCCAGCAGTAGAATCGAACTGCCAACCTTGACAAGGGCCAGGGTGGCTTTTGTGCTCAGTGCGACCTGCCCCAGAATATCGAGCCCCAGAGATTTTCTTACCCTGGCCACCGGTCCGTAGCGCTTGAGCGCCCATGCCCCGGCAAACAAAACCACGATGATAATCAAAAGGATTGAAAATGCTTTCAGGCCGACTCCGGCGAGCGGTTCTTCAACTGCAAAAAGCGGTTGAACAAAGACAATCAGATACACGCCAATGACGCATAATATCCGCATTATTGCAACCTCTTGACTCTCTCCAAAGGACTCACGATATCGGTAAGCCTGATGCCGAACTTTTCCCCAACCACCACCACTTCACCCCGGGCTATCAATTTGTGGTTCACCAAGATATCCAGAGGCTCTCCTGCCTGTTTGTTCAGCTCGATTACTGAACCCTGACCAAGCTTTAACAGATCATTGATGAGCATTCGGGTACTACCCATCTCCACCGTAAGTTCAAGCGGAATATCCATGATAAAGTCAAGACTCCTTTTCGAATGTTCAGCATCATCCCCGGTCAGGTTGGAGAAATGTGGTTTGGCTACACCGAAATCATCATGCATTGAAATCTCCTCTTGCAAATTCTGTTCTGATATATCATCGGATCCAAGCTCGCGGGATGGATGCTGCGTCAACTGTTCCCGATCAACATTTGCAGAATTCTCATCTGCCATGAAATCATCCAAATCTTCCTTGGAAAAAAGCTCACCCATTGTGTTCTCGCCAATGTCTGCTACATGCCCAATAGCTTCTCTTTCCATGGTTTGTTTTTCCTCTTCAGTCATATTCCCCTCCTTAGTGGTCCTGAGTTTCCAATGCCTTGGCGATTTCTACCGCCAGATTATCCTTGGACCTTCCTGGTTTTCCGAAAAACTTCGGCAGTCCCTGAACCTTTATCTGCAAAACATCATTGACATATGTATCGAGCACAAGCACATCCCCGGGTTTCAAAGAAGAAAGTTCACGGGGGGATAAACTGGTGTTACCGAGATCTATGGTCAAATCCACAGCAACATTCATCAGTTCACGCTTAAAACGGTTGAGCCAGATATCATCGATTTTTACTTTTTCATTCGAAGAAAAGCTGGCATAGAGTCTGTCCCGAATCGGGTCGATAAGCATATAGGGAATGCAAACCATAATGTTTCCGCTTATATCATCCATGTCCACATCAAACTGCATGACAATAAGTACATCATCATTCGGGATTATACCGGCGAACTGGGGATTCATTTCACTTCTAACATATGAAAAATTAAGTTCATATACCGGCTTCCAGGCATTCTCCAATTCCTTGATCGCGGCGTCCACCACCTTGGTCAGCATGCGTTGTTCAATCGAGGTAAACTCCCGGCCTTCGATCTTCATTCCGCCGTAACCTCGGCCGCCGAAAAAACAATCGACCAAGGCAAACACCAGTTTGGTCTCCAAAACCACCAGGGCATTTCCCCGTAGAGGTTCTATATTGATAATATGTATACTTGTGGGAACTGCCAGCGATCTCATAAAGTTGCCAAACTTAAGGCTGTCCAGCGAGATCGGCGTAACATCCACAATGCGTCTGAGCATATTTGACAGGGTATTTCTGAAAAACCGTGAAAATCGATCATTAATCGCATCCAGAGATGGCATGCGCCCACGAATTACCTTATCCTGGGTGAAAAAATCATAAAGCTGCGATTCTCCACTTTCTCTTTCAACAGGAATGGCTGTTTCTGTCTCGATTTCTCCTGCCACAACGCCCTTTAACAGCGCATCAACTTCTTCCTGGCTTAAAATCTGACCCATAAAATCTCCTTACTGAACGACAAATTCGGTAAAATAAACTCTGTTGATCTGCCCGGTGCTCAAATACCTGTTGATCCCGCTGACGACACTGTGTTTCAAGGTTCGTTTCCCGTCAATTGTGGCCACATCATCAAATGATTTGCTGGAGAGCATAAGGATAATTTCATCCCGGATCTGGGGCATCTTTTCGTCAATTTCAGCGACAAGCGAATCCTTACTCATCTCCAACTGCATTACCACCTTTAAATAGCGGGCACCCTTATCATCCGTGAGGTTTACAATGAAAGAATCCAATTGCATGGTCGGGCCCATAGGATCGGAGAACTGCCCCCCCATACTCTTCGAGGAAACTTTTGCCTGAGCTTGTTTTGGGGCCAATGATTTCCGGGCTGTTATCTCATCTGCATTTTCTATACTTTTCGGCATAAAAATGACAAAATAGCCGGCAACTGCCGTGCCTGCCAGAATAAACAGAATCAAAACAATAAAAATAAACTTAAGAGATGATCTCTTCTTTTTTGGAGTTTCTTCTTTTAATTCTTCAATGTTCTCAGACATTAAGACCTCCTACATCCGATATTTTAGCAGCACGATTTCTACCCGCCTGTTTTTTGCCATATCCTCTTCGACCGAATTGCCGGCTACGGGCCTTGTTGATCCATAACCGGCTATACCGAAGCGTATCGGTGACATCCCGGCGCTATAAATAAAATAATTCAGAACACGCTCGGCTCTCTTGAGAGACAATGTTCGATTGACTTCTTGGCTGCCCATTGCGTCTGTATGCCCATCAATAGAAATAAAGGAATCGGTTTCTTTCAGAGTATTTGCTATAGAATACAGCACCGGCAGCGCATCGTTTTTTAGCCTGTCCGAACCACTGTCAAACAGAATATCACTACTTACCTTGATAACAAATCCTCTGGAAGACTCTCGAACCTCAATCGGATTTATCCCATTCCCGGATATTCCTCTCAACTCTTCCTCCTCAAGCGCATGCAGCAAGTGTCCGTTTAATGTCGCAGCATCGAGGGTTTTGTTTTCCGGTATCGGATCGGGCAGGGTCAGAAGTTCTGCTCCGCCTTGTTGGTCTGAAAATTCAAGCGGCCCTAATGCATCATTGAAAAATCCGAAAACCTCCCGAAATGCCTTTTCATCCATGGATGACATGGAAATCAGGAGCACAAAAAAAGTGATCAAAAGCGTAACCATGTCGGAAAAAGTGGTCATCCAGCCGTCGGTTTTAGGAATATCAATATATAGAGGGCTTTTATTATTCCTGCTCATTACTGCTCACCCATTCTGAATTTGAAGCCTTTGTATTGGAAAGTTCTTATCGGTTCTGTTGGTTGCTCCATCAGCATTTTATTGTGTGGAGTGTCACCGGGCAAGTCTCCGACAACCGCAATTTCAACCCTTCTGTTCAAACGCCTGCCGTACTCGGTTGCATTTGAACTGATCGGCTCATGTGAACTCAAACCATATGCCGCCATGCGTTCATCCGGGATTCCCTTAGCTCGAAAATAATTAAGCACAGCCAGGGCTCTGGCTGAAGAAAGAGCCCAATTTGAGAAGAACGGAGGCTCCTCCACGGGAATTGAATCGGTATGCCCGGCAATTATGATATGATTGTCGATACGGTTAAAAATAGAAGCCAGCTCATCCAAGACCACATAAGCCTCTGCTTTGAAAGCGTCTGTTTCCTGTTCAAAAAGCACATTCGATTTTAAGGTGATAATAGTACCCTGTTTCCCCTCAGATACACCGAATCCGCTTGTACTGACGGTATTCTTCAGGACAGTCCGTATCTGGTTTAAATCAACCGTATCCGGGGTAACAGGACTCGGTTTACCCGGCATATTCATTTTTTCCTCGGCATTGTATGGGCTGTGGCCACCGGGAAGAATCCCGAAGCTCCCCAGCAGGGAATTAAATGCCAAGCGTTGCTTGCGAAAATCTTGAACTCCAACGGTGCTCAGGACAATAAAAAAGGTAAGCAGAATCAACATAAGCGAGGTAAACAACATGGCCGTTAAATCTCTTTTCGGCTGGACATGAACCTTTCTTATACGTACCATTCCTATTCACCCGACAGCCCGGCGGCGATTGTCCTGAGTTGCGGTGACAAATACGCATGGAGCTTGCGCTCCACGATTCGCGGATTATCCCCGGCTGATATTGACATGATCCCCTCAATAATCATTCCCTTCTCCAGGGCCTCTTCACTGGAACGTGCGCCAAGCTTACCCGCCATCGGCATTGCGATCATGTTTGCCAGGATTGAGCCATAGAATGTAGTCAGAAGAGCGACGGCCATCGCGGGACCTATTGAGGATGGATCAGACATGGATTGAAGCATCTGCACCAATCCAATCAAAGTTCCGGCCATTCCCATTGCCGGGGCGAATGATCCGATAGAGTTCAGAATATCGGCACCCCGTTTATGACGTTGAGCAATATGTTCTATCTCTGTTTCAAGAATGTCTCTGATTGCCTGAGGCTCTAAACCGTCAATAACCAGCTCCAAGCCCTGCTTGAAAAAGGGATCATTCAGTTCGTTTACGGCGCTTTCCAGGGCAAGTATGCCTTCTCGCCTGGCCCTAGTGGCAAAATCTACAAAGGTGGGAATCAATCCATTCGTATCATGTTTCTGGACAAAAAAAACATTCTTTATGACTCCTGCCACACCCAACACATCCCGGAGGGGATAATTGATAAAAATAATTCCAAAGGTGCCTCCCAGAACGATCATGAGACTTGGCGTATTGATGAAAAGGGATAGGGGACCACCCGACATTATCCCCATAAAGATCATACCAAAGGCGAACACAACACCGATAATCGTTGCGAGATCCATACACACCCCTCACTTTATTCTTGAGGATCAAGGAAGCAAGGGATGTGCCATACCATCAAGATAATGAATTTAGACTGTATTTGTACAAATCGACAGGGAATACTCTGCTAAATCATGACTGGAGAGGTCATAAAATTGACACTTTCAGGCAGTGATTCGCCATAAGGCCAATCACTGCCTGTCCGGAATTCTTAACGTTTCAGGTTTATCAGTTCCTGCAACATATCGTCGGTTGTTGTAATAACCCTCGAGTTTGCCTGAAATCCGCGCTGGGTCGTAATCATCTTGACAAATTCCGAAGCAATATCCACATTAGATTGCTCCAGTGAGTTGGGAGCTATGCTGCCCAGTCCATTTTCGCCGGGATGACCGGTGATGGCACCTCCCGAGGCCATTGTAGCTGACCACAGATTGCCACCAACCTTATTCAATGCTTGATTATTATTGAATTTTGCCAACGCAACCCGATACTGGTACAAAATCTGACCATTGGAATAATGACCGACCATTATCCCATTTGTGTCGACCGAAACATTTTCCAGAAAGCCTGACCCATAACCATCCTGAGTCTGATAAATCGTTGATGAGGATGAAGCATACTGGGTTGACATAAAAGCCTGCGGTTCCCAGGTAGAGCTTGGCAGCGCTGAACCACCCGCTATATCTGCCACTGTTGCCGCGGTTCCGGCCTGCCAACTTGAACTGGTTGAGCGAAGACCCATCTCAAATGTTACGACCTGATCAACTCCATCAACAAATTCGGCCGTAAACTGAGGATATCCGTCTGTTGACATAGCGGCCTGGGTCCAGTTGGCAGCGGAGGTGGGATCACCTGTACCGGCTGTATTATAAACAAAGGCTGACATGTCAGTCAGATCTCCGGTCTCCGGCGAATATGTCAGGGTGCCCCGCATGAGAATGCCCTGCTCGGGCTGACCGTTGAAATCGTTACGCAGATCGTCATCAGGATTGCAGCAGACCATATACTCCCAGGTATTGTCAAAATCAGTTATTCCATTTTCGTACTCACAGCCTGCCGCATCGCTGGCCTTATCAAAATAGATTGTAACATCGTGCGCATTACCCAATGAATCATAGACCCTGATAGCTGTCTGATAACCGTATGAGGAATCACTGATTGTTTCTGATGCGGTAGCATCAAATGCACCGAAGAGACTGTCGGAATTGGAGCTTTGAGTTGTGTCAAGATTGGTAATAGTGGTAATGGACTCTGTTGGCTGGGGTGGTGAGGTAAAATCACTGAGAACGATATCCTGTATTGATCCAACATCATTCCCGTTACCATCAAGAGCCCAGCCCCGCACCACATAGCCTGCCGGATTGATAAAATTTCCATCCTTGTCAAACCTGAATTGTCCTGCCCGCGTATAGAACTCGCTTTGACTGCCGGAATCCCTTACAATGAAAAATCCATTGCCGCCGATCGCCAGGTCCGTTGCATTGGAAGTGCTTTCAAATGTGCCTTGCTGATAGATGGTATCAATCGAGCTCAAAGTGGTTCCCCGCCCAATCTGGGCCGTGCCGGATGCTGTCCCCACGGATTGAGAAAGAAGATCCTGGAAGGTTGTACGGCTGGCCTTGAATCCGATGGTATTGACATTGGCAATATTATCACCGATGACGCTCATGGCATTCCCATTGGTAGTAAGACCGCTGATGCCTGAAAATAATGAACTGGATATACTCATAAATTCCTCCTTTTATCCTATTATCTTATCCACTTCGGATATGGTTACCTCTTTATCGCCGATGATCAGGTAGGTAATGCCGTTGTCATACCTTACACCGGTAACCGTGCCTGTTGCATAGGTTGTTGCACCCACATTATAACCCTCCTGATCAACAGCCTCGACCTTGTAGGTGTATCTGCCGGATGCCACGGGATGGTTTGAACTATCCGTACCGTCCCATGTACAGCGGACATCACCCTGGGCAGTGGTGCCGACATCGATGGTTTTCACCAGGCTGCCCGAATCTGTAAATATATGCACCGCCACTTCACTCGCGTCGCCTTCAAGTTCAAAGTCAATACCCACTTCATCTCCGGCATAATCAACAATATTGCCGGAGGCACTGACCTGCTTGCCGAGAAATGTTAAGGCCTGAATATTGTTGATAGAGCCCTGAAGCTGACCCAACTGCTCCATGTTGGTGCTCATGTTATCGAGAAGTTCCAGCGACGTAAACTGGGCCAACTGAGCCGTAAATTCAGTGTTCTCAACCGGATTGAGAGGATCCTGGTACTGCAACTGGGTCACCAGCAGCTTAAAAAATTGATCCTTCCCCAGTTCATCAGCTCCGGTCGTCTCCTGTTCAGAGATAACGGGAGTTTGGTTCGCCAAAATAGAATCAATACCTACAATACTCATGTTTTCCTCCTAAGGATCAGGCAAAAATATCAAGCCCGCCTATATACAATGGTTTTCTTTGCAGTTCCTCGCTGTAGACAGTAGAGCGGGCCTGCTGAAAATCATGACCCACTTTGCCGGTTCTTTTTTGTTTTTGGTCTTCACCCTGGTTCTGCCTGTCTTGCTCATTAAGTGTATATGTATTGGCAGCCGTCCGCTCATCCGGAGAGCCAAGAAAGGTAAAATTATTAATACGAATCCCCTGCTCAGCCAGAGACTCTCGCAGGACATGGATATTCTGCTGCAGGATATCACGGGTAAGGCTCTGGTCTGTTCTGAAAGTTGCTTCAAGTGTTCCATTATGCATCTTAAGATTCACATCAACCCTGCCGAGCATCGGTGGATTGAGTTTCAATCGGAATTGTCCCTGATTATTATTGAAGCGTACAAACATATTCCGACGCAGTTGATCCATGACGAGCTGTGTGTGTCTGTCCAAAACAGCCTGTGAATCTCCACCAAGCCTCTCAACCAGTGTCAGAAAGGCCTCTTTGCTGAACACACCCTTGGCATCTGCCAGAGCCAGATTCGGCTGCCACAGCTTGATAATCGATTCAATATCAGCCCACTCCATATCACTCATGGCTGTCTTGAGAAACGAAAGGGCCTCTTTAATCTCAAGTGGAAGAGAACCTCTATGGTTGGCACTCAGGTAGACGGATATTCTGCGTCCGATCAAATCAAGGGCTTTGCCCCGGGCATCCTGGCTGTCTGCAAAAAACAAGTCTTCAAGCACATTTCCCTTGATGTCAAAGGTGTTCTTTAGGGTACGTAACAGGCGATCAGTCACACCCGAGTTGCTGATTTTTGCTCCTGCCTCGGGCACTGCCTTCATGGAGTCAACAGCGATGTGGGCACCAAAGTTTTGCGTGACTCGCGCGATGATCTCACTCAAAACAGTTTTTACAGCCGGATCTTGATTCAGGCATTGTTCCACAGTAATTAGCTGAGGTTCGGAAGTTTTTGTGCCCAAAGTTTTCATCACTTCCTGGCTTATATGGTTACCGGACATATCTTGTTTCGATGGTATTAATTGCTCCTTTTCATCGCTCGATGATGCAGTTATCAGATTATCCAAAACCTTACGACTGCTGCAGGTTTGTGAACGCAGCGTGATATTAATTGCATCTGCCAGCTTTATTTTTATATCAGCCTTGAGTGTATCATCCGACATGATCATATTCAGGCTCTCTGAATCCAGGCCGCATTTGCTCAAAACAGATCTAAGGCCTGTATCAGAAAGGGCCTGCCCATCGCCGCTGAGCAATGAGCGGATATCAGCCGAGCTTATACCCATTCCCTTAAGTGCGTCGATAAAGCGGGATACAATCACCTGGGGCTGACTTCCAGCAAAGGACTCATTCCCGATGGAATCCGTCTCAAGAGAAATTTGCTCTGACATTTGTTCGTGGCGGTTTTTGCCTTTGGTCTGAGCAGTTTCAAGCATAGTCTCGAAATTGCCTTCATCTGTGCGATGTGAAAAAACCTTCTGCAACAGATCCACTGCTCCGGTTGCTATCCCCAAAAGTTTCACTAAGGCTACCTGCATACGTATCTCCGACTCAACATTGAAGCCCTATGGAGCAATGAGAATGCCAACTCATGCAATACCTGGAAATCCCTGCATATCTGTGTGCCGAGGTGACTAAATACCTGGTAATATTTTCATGGGTGGGAGAAAAACTTGCCCGTATCTGCCAAATTAAGAAATAGAATGGGATTGCGTCCAGGACCTGTTCATCCACTTTTTCATAAAAAGCAGGCCGAGACCCAGCAACCCTATCAAAACAAATGCTTTCCGATAGCCGAACAGAGCACTTGCCGTTCCCACGCCAAAGGACGCCATGAGCATTCCCAGATTGAATGACCAGACAAAAAGGCTGTTGGCAACCCCTTTTTTGCCGGGTAATGAGTCTATAATAAACGCATTTATGGTCGGATACAGGTAGCCATATCCAATCCCGAATGCCAGTGACAAGCCAACCAGGAGTGTAAGAGAGTTTATGGCGCCAGCCCATAAGGGCAGAGAAAGCATGAGAAGCACCATGGCAATCCATTTGAATGATTCAGTAAGATGATCCAAGGCCTTAACAAGGACGAACCAGACTATGAGACTGCCGCATACAAAGGCAATAAAAAATGCAGAAGAGTTGCCGATGCCGACGCTGAGAAGGTAGGACGGCAGAAACATTACTGCGGTTCCGAATACGATCCCTAAAACTGCTGCGGCGATCATAAAGGGTAAAGATCGTGTAAAGGCACTGGGCGAATCATATCCAATCCTTTTTTTTGCCGGCAGAAAAAAACCCAGGATCATGCCGAGCAAACCGAACAGCGCAGCCGAAAAGAAAAAAGGCCCGAAGCCCCAGGCATGAATCATGTACTCGCCGAATGCCGGCCCAATGGCATGCGTAGTGATGTTTGATGCTGTCAACATGCCGAGCAGGGTGCGCCTGTTCTTACCCGTCCCA
Organism: Deltaproteobacteria bacterium; assembly: GCA_016929755.1. GTDB lineage: Bacteria > Desulfobacterota > Desulfomonilia > UBA1062 > UBA1062 > JAFGIF01. Next base: position 31,701 of record JAFGIF010000146.1, read on the forward strand.
ATTTCAAACACCATGGCGCCGGTGATACCGAATGCGCAAGCAAATCCCAGTCCCTGTATAACTCTAAGGGTAAAAATTGCCGGCCCCAAATGGGTTATGTAAGCATACAGGGGCGTGGAAAAACACATCAGGGAAGCACCGATCAGGAAAAGTATCTTTTTGGAAATCTTCTCGGATAACAAACCAACCAGCGGTAATGCTACTAAAACCGAGATGCTGAAGAATCCCATGACATAGCCGATATCGGCCGGCCCCAGTCCCAGATGCACGATAAACTTGGGCAACAGCATCAATTGGGAAAAGTTAAGAAAAAAGAAGAAATTGGCAACCAGAATTATGATAAATGTATGCTTGGATTTATTCACCCGGAATCCTGTCGGCAAATTCAGACAGACCAAGTAGGGATTCTTATTTTATGAGGCCCGACCCGGCCGGATACAACCGGTTCTATACAGGGGCTTTGCGAAAATTCGTAATCGGAAAAAATGATCAATCTTTCTGCCACAGCTCGAATCGCCCCTTTCCACTTGCTTTGGCAGTATACAGAGCGGTATCAGCCATTTTTATCAAATCGGCTTCCCGACTATTTGTACTGTTTACCATAGCAGCCCCGATGCTAACCGTTATATTAACGACTTTGTTCTCATCGATCTTAAATGGTGTGGTGTTAACACTCTCACAAATCCTTTGTCCCACCAGACAGGAATTTTTTGCATCGGTATTGGGAAGAATTACTGCAAATTCATCACCCCCGTAGCGGGCGACGATATCAATGTTGCGCATTTTGCCTTTAAGAACCATTGCAACCTGTTTGAGAACGACGTCTCCTCCTTGATGGCCCCAAGTATCATTGATCTTTTTGAAATCATCAATATCCAGCATCAATAGCGAAACATATCCGTCAGTCATTCTGCGTACCCGCTCGACTTCTTCGGTAAGGCGCTCTTGAAAATAGCGGTGGTTGTAAATATCGGTCAGACCGTCTGTTATGGACCGTTGATTCAATTTTTCATTGAGTATCTGTAATTCTTGAGTTGCTATGGTTAATTCGCTGGCTCTTGCTTCAAGGGCATCTTTGACTTCTGCCATCTCCCATAAGGTCTTTTCCGAATCGGCATTTTTGGCCAGCAGTTCTTTTTCAAGTACCTTTTTGTGGGTTATATCGGTGAAAAGCATCAACGCCCCGGCCTTACGTCTCTTGCGAGCAATGTTCCACGCTGTAAAGTCTATGTCAATGTTAGTTCCCTGTTTTGTTGTAAGCTGACACTCACGTTTCAGGATAGTTCCTTCAATATAGAGTTTTTTAAAATCGTCCCGGAGTGACTGCACCTCATGCGATGCAACAAATTTACTGAAATCACAACCAATGATCTCATCCTTGGAATATCCTGTGTGGATACTGACAAATTCATTACAATCAAGGACCACACCTTTTCTGCTTATATACAGAATTCCAGTAGGAGATCTGTCAAATAGCTCGCGGAATCTATTCTTGAGATCTTTATGACGGGTTTCAAGTCTTTGCTGTTCGGTAACGTCGTTTATGAACAACCACACCAGACGACCACCATTGTGGTCATCCGTACAACCACCACTAACACTAGCATATATATGCCTGCCGTCTCTTATAGAAAACAGAAGTTTTTTAATCGGCAATATATCAGGTTGATTTCCACAAACACTGTGATACCACTTGATGTATTCAGGCCTGCTGCGGGTGGAAATCAGGCCGAGAAACTGTTTTTCTGCAAGTTCATCAAGCCTGTATCCAACAATCTCTGAAAATTTATGATTTGCAAAAATGATAAGTCCTCTGGACAATATCACACAACCGGCATCGTGATTTTTGACGATCTTTGCAAAAATATCCGTATCTATCTTATCAGAGGTGCTATGCGTGTCTACTTCTTCGCCGTTAAGGCTGAAAAGCAGCAAATCATCTAACTTAGTGCCTATGAAACTGCACTTCAGATGGTTATCCTGAGCTGAACTCAGTGTGATCTCCTGCATGTCCCGGTGTATACTCAGGGAATCCGGGTTAGACAGGTTGACTTGATCATCAAAACCCATCCGGCGGGCCAGAGCAGGGCTTATATATTCGATCCGATCGTGCCTTAGTGCCAGCACAAAGTCAGAGATGAAACCCGAAAGTTGAGCTAGATCAAAGACCATGTGTTATTCACATCTTCTGCAATCTCCCCAGCCTGATACATGTCGTAAAGCACTTTCTCAATCTCATCAGTGGCGAACTCTACAGTCATTGATTCTTCCAGGATGCGAATGATTTCTTCTATGGTGGAGCCTCCGGTGAGCTGAAGCACCTTTTCAGTGAAAACCACAAGATCTTCATGTATGGACCAAGGGAAAAATACCCAGCGCCATTCGTCAATCACCTTGGGGCAAAAATCAGCCATGAAATGGCTGTCCGTCTTGCTCACCAACACCGCAGTACGTATATCTCCAACCCTGGTGGACAAATATTCGGCAACCTTTTCCATAGTCATGCCCTCGTCGCTGATATCATCGACAACCACAATTTTTTGTTTTGAAAGATCAACCTCCGGCAGAGGGTAAATCAGGACCGGGCTCTCAGTCAGTTGTGCATCTTTATCCCAGTGCCCCATCTGCAAAGTACAGATATATTTCTGCTGAAGATAATCGCCCAGAATCCTTGCGGGAGCAAGCCCTCCACGTGCAACACTAATAACAACATCAGGAATGTATCCCGACGATCGCAAATCGACAAATATCTTCCATAAAAGACCTTCAACCTCCTCCCAGGAAAGCCTGATGGCTTTTGGAAAATGATTTTTGTATATGTCAGTCTGGTTCATACCCTATCCTCAAACGAAAATTACTATCATTTTAATTATACCATTTCTTTTTGATTCACTGAAGAAATAAAAATTTCCGCAGGAATTACCTGGTATGGAGTCGCAGGCGGGGCATACTCACTGTACCGCCGAGACTGAATTTTATTCCTGTATCCGATCCGCTTTGATTTACATTTAACAAACTCGTTATAAATTGGGGCAGCTTGGCCTCTCCTGAAAGGTTCAGTCTTGATTTAGAAATATCTTGCACTACACGGATCCGGCCCTGTACTGTACCGGATATATCTCCGGAAAGCTCCGCCTTGTCGATTACGAGCAGCCCCTTATCCATGTTGGCTTCAAATTCCAACATTTCGAAAGAGAGTTCGTTCAGGGGCAGCGTTGAGATGAAAAGCGGCATGGTCCCGTTTTTCCATACCGCTGAGACATTGCCACTTGCTCTGTACAGAGCACCGGGAGAAGTAGAGCAGGATAGATTTCCGCTAAGCACACCTTTGATGTTCGATCCCTCAGGGATGAGTTTCGAAAACCGCTCGATATTCACCTCATCAAAATTTAATACAATTTTAACAGGACCACCGCGACCTCTGATAGGTGTCGCAACCATGCCCTTGAGCCTGCCCTCATCCATCCGGGATTTGAAATCGAGTTTCAGATCACCTTCCAGAAACCCCAGAATGCTAGGTGACACTATCAGGTCTTGGGCAATGGGCTCCTGATTTATTTTAAGATTGTCAATGGCCATCCCCAACGGAAGTCGGGATTTAACATGCCCTAAAGAAACATCCAGGCCAAATGAGGTTTGCATGGCATACTCAAGCCTGTCCCTAAGCACATCATAGGGAAACAAAAGGTAAACAAACAGCAGAAAACAGACAACTGCATAAATAATAAACCCTGCCTTTGTCCAGAAAGAATAGGCTCTCCTCTCTCTATCCATACAGCACCACTTGGAAGGTGATATCCAAATTTTTGTCCCGCTCAATACGTTTGATGTTTAAGCGCTTGATCCGTAGATTAAACGGACATGAATCAATACCATATAACAGGCCAATCAAATCATCCTGATAGATACCGCGTATCTTCAGTTCCACCGATTCCTTCGATGAACCGCTCACATCACCAATTGGTTTCATATACTCAATACGCTCGTTGATACCCAGTTCTTTACCAAGCTCTTCGAGAAACCCGAACAGGGTAAAATCCTTGTCAGTTGCTACGCCCTGACTTTCTTTGGATAAATTCTGCACGGAACGTATCTTAGCGGAAAGCTCGTAGACCTGTTTCAACTGGGAATCCTGCGAGATTACAACTTCAGCCAAATCTTTTCTGTTTTCAATCAGGGGAATCAAAACCCCGGCCACAAGGATGAAGGCTGCAACGAACAGGGCTCCAAGGCCGATCAGCAGCTTTTCTCGCTTCGAAAATTTCATCCTGCACTCCCTTTCTTACAGATCAGCTTGAATTTCACGCGCTGATCCTGTTTATCAACATTGGCGCTCACGATTTTGACATCCGTAATATATTCAAGCTCGCCAAGCTTGCCCTTTATCCGTTCCACGTTATCGTACGATTGCGTATCTCCGGCCAAAGTAATACTGTTCTCATCAATGGTAATTATATCAAGTGTAATTTCTATATCCCGGGTAAATTTTAAACTTACATCGTGCAGAATCTGCAAAGGGGTATCCTGAGGTGTTTCAACAAATATTCCCGATTTGCTGGATAAAGCCGCTAAATGCTGCTGCATCTGTTGAACCGGTGCAACCATGGGAGTCCCCTGGGGCATGACCGCAGTAAACTCCTTGCGGATTTTTGCCACGATTTCATCTTTGAGCTGCGATTTAAAATATACATCAAGACCAAGCCAGGCAATCCAGAGGATAATCAGGATGGCAAGGGGCTTGGCCCACGCGCGGGCATAACCCTTCAGGTTTTCCAATTTTCTGGTGTAGGCCAGATCACCTTGACGGAAGTTGATACTGTCACTGCTGTCAACCCCCCTCAAGGCCAGCGAGACCGCCATAAATGATTTCAGAATATCGTTAATGGACCCATCAGAAACAGCCTCCCTTGCCGGAGGAATCTCCACCGTAATGCCGCCTGCTCCTTCAAAACACTCAGCCAGGTCTTCGATCCGCTGGGTATATCCGGTGGGGATCAAAACATATTCATCCTGCCTCTGGCCAACCCGTTCAAGGGCTATTAAAAGCTCACGTATCAGTGGATTCAAACGCTTCCCTGCCCTGATTCCCTGATGAAATTGCTTGTCATATGGTTGATCGTTAGAGAAATCCCCGTCGCTATCCAGGTCCGTAAGTATTCTTTTGAAACCAAAAGGGAGCGCTCCGATATGTGCCAAATGATTTCCGTGCAAGATGGCAAAGGTGCTCTCATGCCAACCCATATACAGGATTATATAATTGGAATCGGATGCAAGATCAAAAACATTTTTTGCTCCAGCCACCAGTGCCCCGGAGGGTGCATCAACGATTACCGGGTCCAGGCCGATATTTTTCAGTCCTGCAACAAGGTTCCTGACAGAAGATGAGCGTGCGGCAACAGCATCGACTATCGTTAGTTCTCCTGGATTTTTCCCTGCCAGGACAAAATCCACTTCCAAGTCACTCTCGCCGAAGGGAAGCAGTGTTTCCATCTCGGCCTGTATCGTGCCGGCTATTTTTTTACGGTCGCTAAACGGTCTCATCAACTGACGATGCATAACCTCGCTTTCAGGAAGACTTACTATGCAGGTATCCAGAGTCATCCCCAGATCTTTGAGCACGGTTTTTACATCATCTGTGACATGGTTTAGGGCCTGACCGTTTTCGTCCAGTTCTCGTTGAAACCGCAGGAGTTTCTCTATGGTGAATTCAGACATGGTAGCCTTGACAACACAGGCATGAATGCTCTGATTATCCCAATTAACTCCCAAAGTATAGCGTGCCATAAAAAATCCTTAATCTTAATATAATTTATAATACACTATTCTGGGCCCGTTGTTAATGCGTTCCACAACGGCCCGAAGGTTTACCATAGCTCCGCTTGGCATTACACCCTTGATGTCTACCCGGAAACGGGTGCTCATCAAGGTTATTACATTGTTCTGCAACCACAAGAGTTCCTTTTCAAGATCTGAAATATTTTCCGATTCTAACACTCTGAATCCGATATTGTCTATGAGAGCGTTAACATTCTCAGGTGTTACCGGTCGAGAATCCAGAATCGTCTGCACCACATCCTCTTCATTCAGACCTTCAGGAATAATACTGAAAAGAACCTGCTCTGATGCAGTATTAATATTGATTTTCCCATTGGTACCGGCAGTAATATAGTTTGCAACACCCTCATATTCTTCTGTGCCAAAAAAGTATTCCGGAGCCATTCCTTTTACCAGAAGAATTTCCTCAGTTACGTCCAGCGGACCGTTTTTACAGACATACGGGTTTTCCAGGGCCTCGTAGTATTCTGTTTCAGCCCCAAAATCTGTCTCATCATCAGGGTCGATCCAATCAATCAGGGCGTCGAGCAGATCATTCAGATCATCCGCACTTATATCAATCTCCAATTGGCCAAACAGCCTCATAAACTGAGATCTCCTGAAATCATCAGCTTTTCCATCCTCGGAGACCAGGCTGTTCAAATCAAATTTGGAACACTCGTCTACAAGCGTTCCGGTAAAACTCGGTCCTTCCAGAAATGCAGATGCAGTCATGGCATACTCTGAGAAGTTGGCCCAATCTTCATCATATGCATCATAAGCCGGATCATCCTGTGCCAGCAATACCAGAGCAGCCTCAACTCCTGCCCGGGAAACATACTGGGCCTGAAGTGAATCCCTGAAATTATAGGCCAGCTCGATATCAATACCCTGATCAGTACTGAATTCAACCACCATAACGGTGAAAAGCGCCACCACAGCGATCACTAGAATCAGGACAACTCCGCTTGAATTTTTAACAAGCTTAAGCATCATTGATTTTCCTGCGCCCGAGTGAGCTTTATACCTGTAAGCGGCAGGGGTGACACGCCGCTGAAACTGATGTCTTTTTCTCTCTGCCTGAAGGTCAGGGTAACCTTGACCCGTGAGGGAAGTGTAAGGCTTTCATCCAAATCCCATTCTTCGCTCTCCTGGGACCTATCATCATAATAGATGATCTCCAGCGCTACTACATCCTCGGCTATTTCCATGGCATTACCGGCTTCGGTAATACCGTAATGGGGAGTGCAATCTTCCCGTCGCATGAGGAAAAACAAGTCCTGTTTTTCCTCCATTTCCTTCAGATAATACCCCACCTCACACAAACTGCCGGTTTTCTGGCTCAATCCTATGTCACAGGTGGTGGTGAAAAAAATACTGTCAATGTTGGCCTCGTTGTTGGTCTCGTTGCGACCAACAAAACGATACAATGAAATTTCATCATCCGTCATCTCCCGTGCGTCGGCAGGAATATAGGCACAGCTGATATCTTTGATAATACGATCCATTACTATGCGTACCATCTGATACACCTCTCGCTGGTACTTCACGGATTCAATCGCCCGATGAGACTGGTAAAACGTAGAGGTTACAATCGTAATTACAATAGCGGCTATTGCAACAGCCAGCAATATTTCCAAAAGGGTAAACCCCTTAAAATGACGAAAGGTAGGTGATGAACTGTGTTTCAAAACTGCTCTTTTCTCCACCCCAGTTTATGTTCAAGGTGTATTTATAATATCCATCAAGCGGGGTGAGTTCGATGGTTTCCTTATACGTGTAGCCCTCAAAAAACCCTTCGGTATCTTTTCCAAAATCCCCCTCGTTGCTGTCTGTGCTAACCGGGTCGCCAGAGGATATCAGCTCGGCAATGTGCTCTTGTGCCAGAAGGGTTGCTGTAGTTATGAACTTTGACCTCATTGCCATGTTGATCCCCTGATTTTCCGCCTGGAGAAGCCACACAAAGGTAATGCTCAAAATTACCAGGGCAATCAGCACCTCCAGAAGCGTAAAACCTTTTTTAGCCATAGGAAATCTCCACAAAATGATCGTACACTCTGAAGTTACCGGAAAAAGGCTTGATTACAAGGGTGTAGGTCTTGCCATAACCGGCCTCCAGGTAGATTATTCCCTGTTCGACTAATCCTTCCGGTGTAATACGCAGATCAAGTTCCCCCTCCTGCTTGGGAATCTGGTAAGGAGTCTTTATTTTTTTGATGATAACGCCTTCAGGAAGGGTCCTTTCCTTGAGCATTTCAGGAATGACGCCTGAGCTTTCCGGTTTCAGATAGATCCCGATCGAAGATTGGTCGATATCGAAATGTACCAGATAGGTCTTGTGCTGGGTAATTGCCCAAGACCTGGCCAATTGAATCATGGTCCCCATATCACGGGTCACCCGGTCCATGTTCGAGGAAAACAGCCCCCCGAAAAGCGAGGGACCGATATAGCCTAAGGTAATACTGATAATAACCAGAACAATCACCAGTTCGAGAAGCGTAAATCCTCTACCGCTGCTGTTCTTCAACGTCCCAGTTCCCTATATCGGCATTCTTGCCATCCCCACCGGGCTGTCCGTCAGCCCCATAGGAAAACAGATCAAAACTGTTGGAATTGTGTACACCGGGATAGAGATAAACAAATTCATTGCCCCAGGCATCTTTTGGTACACTACTCTTTTCCAGATAACCTTCTTCTCGCCAATCAGAAGGAATGTTGCCCACGGTTGGTTTCGCAACAAGCGCTCTTAAGCCCTGTTCGGTAGAGGGATAATCCTGATTATCGATACGATAGATATTCAACGCATTTTCCAGTGCTTTTATCTGAATCATGGCCTGCGTCCGCCGGGCTTCTTCAGGCCGACCCATGATCTGAGTTCCGACATAGGTGGCAAGGATGCCCAGAATCACGATTACGATCAAGAGTTCAATAAGGGTAAATCCCTTTTCATTCATGGTCACACTCCTTAGTTTTTCCTAACGTATTATCTGACTGATCTGCAACATGGGGAAAAGGATTGATATCACAACGAACGCGACCGAGACTCCCATAATGAGAATCATAAACGGTTCAAGCACCGAGGTGAGTCCTGCTACGCTTGTCTCAACTTCTTCTTCATAAGCATCAGCCACTCGAAGCAACATATCCTCCAGTTTCCCGCTTTTCTCGCCAACGCTGATCATATGGATTAAAATCGGCGGAAATTCGCCGGACTTTTTCAGGGGAGCTGCAATGCTGGATCCATCCATTACCTCTGCAATCGAATCTTCTACGGCGGATTCCATCACTTTGTTCTGTACTACCGATGCCACTATACTCAAGGATTCCAGAATCGGTACCCCGGAAGCCAGTAAAGTACCCAGCGTCCTGGCAAATCTGGCCACAGATATCTTTTTATACACCGATCCGTACAGAGGTATCTTCATCTTGATCCGATCGAATTTCATTGAACCACTCTCGGTTCTTTTCCAGCGCACAATAGCATATATGATACTTATGCATGCCAGAAGAACAATCCACCAGGCTGTAATAAAAAAATCGCTCAGAGCAATCAGCATACGTGTCGGCAAGGGTAGAACCTGATTCATACTCTCAAAAATGGTGATCACCTTCGGCACGATCGAAGTTAACAGATAGATTAGAACCACACTGCATACACAGAATAACAGAATCGGATATATCATGGCAGCAACAATCTTCGATCTCAGACGGTGCTGCCCCTCCATGAATTCTGCCAGTCTCAGAAGAACGATATCCAGGGCACCGCTCACCTCTCCCGAACGCACCATATTCACATATAGATCCGGGAATGTTCTTTTATGCTGGGACAAGGCATCCGCAAAGGAAGATCCTTCATTTACTGAATCTCGCACCTGGGCAATTGTCTTTTTGAGCACTGTTGAATCGGTCTGCTCATACAGGGCATTGAGGGCATCCACCAGAGGTATCGCCGCTGCAATCAGGGTTGAAAGCTGCCTGGTCATGACAGTAATATCTTCGGAGCCAATTTTTCCAAAAAGTTCCTTCAGCGATATATCCCATAACCTTGCAGTATCTGCGGCAATTTCTTCAGAGATGGACTTTACGAATATTCCCTGGGAGCGAAGCTTTAATTTGGCTTCCCGCAAGGACAATGCATCCACCATGCCCTTGGTATCCTTGCCTTTTTCTGTATACCCATTCCAGGTATATACTGCCAATTACTCCTCCTTACTGGGTAGAATCTTCGCCGTTGTCCGGTGCAGCTTCCTCTGTGTTTCCCGATTGGTTGTCGACGTCTTCGGTAAAATGCTCTTCGTTTATACTGATGGTAATTTCCTGTTTGATCTTGGCTTTAAGTTGTTCCAGAGCATCTTCCATGCTTTCTTGTTTCAAAATCCGCTCAATAGAACTTTTGACTTCAGAGAGTTCTTTGACTGTGGCCGGCTTTTTATCCTGAACCTGAATGATATGAAAACCGAATGAACTCTTCACCACATCGCTGATCTCATCCTTTTCCATTTCGAATGCAGCCTTTTCAAAAACCGGGTCCATCCTACCTTTGGATATCCAGCCCAGATCACCGCCCTTCTTTGCAGAAGGACACTTTGACAAAGTTTTGGCCAGTTCCGCAAAATCCTCGCCCTTTTGGATACGCCCCAGCACATCAACTGCTTCTTCTTGAGTGTCCACAAGAATATGTCGAACTTTGATCCTGAGCGGGGTGGAAAACTTATCCGTATTATCGTTATAATACGCTGTTATCTCATCTTCTTCGACTGCGGCATTTTCAGTTACATCCGCCTCAAGCTCTTTGGCCAGTATCTGATCAATCAGATATTCGATTTTGAGCTTGACTTCAGGCTTAGCGTCTAATCCCCTTTTGCGCGCTTCCCAGGCAAGCATCTTGACATCCACCAGTCGCTCCAGAACTTCTTTTTGAACCTTGGGAGATTTATAACGTTCCCGGTACTGTTCAGGAACATTAGCAAGCAGAGCATCCAAGTCAGAGTCGAGAATCACCGCATCGCCAACTCTGGCGACAACATGCTGATCGTCAACTGCCTTAGATGTCTGAAGAGTATCTGATGCTTCCTTGGTCTTTGGGCCTTCCTGTGCTTGTGTGCAGCAGCAAAGAATGAACATCGATGCCAGCAATAGTACAACTATCTGTTTCAAAACAACCTCCCTTGAATGATTAGTCTTAGTAATATCTAGTGCTTCATGGCAGAATAGCACCATTGCCTGTAGCTGTCACTAGCAATTAACCCGCATCATCACACCCTCCACGAGACAATAACAAGCATTACGCCGTTTGAAATATAGATACTGGCGGCCTCGGATATGATCCGGTTGCTTACCCCGTAGGGATTACCGATTTCCATGACTGCATCGTGAAGCTCATAGGCGAATCCTTTCATTCTGATACCATCAACTCTTTGGGTAAATGGCAGGAATGAAACGGTTCGGCCGCTCATGCCACGAAAAACATGGTTTTTTTCAAGTAAAAATATCTGCTGATTGTTGGTAATCATGTACGCCTTGAGACCAGCGAGTAATGCCATATAAAGCAGATGCACGTTTGCCAGCACATGATCGAGTCTGTCTCCCGTACCGGCCATAATCTCGATCTCTTGCGCTCCCCTGCCGATTGCCTCCCCGAGCGCTATCTGGGTGTCGGTCTGGTCTTTTTCCGGAGCAAAGCACAGCATTTCCACATTGTGTCGCGACAACTCCACAAGCACCTCTTCGGGTACGGAATCCATGTCACCCACTACAAGATGCGGAACAACGTCGGACTCTACGCAGTACAGGGCACCCTTGTCAGCGGCGATAACCATCGCGGCCTTGGATGCATGTTCTCTCAGAAGATCCTTCTGCGGCCTTTCGCCTCCGCTTACAATCAGATACATAGCACTCATATCGTCACTTAAACCGGTTAATAACCTAGGAATCAAGCCCTGCATCATAATGCCAGGACAAGGACTCCTGTTAGCACAATGACTCCACCCAAGGTTGCCAGCCAGGTCGGATAGGTCGCATTTTTAAAAAACAGAACAGGATTCCAACTTGTCTCCTGGATGATTCGTGCCTGTGGAATCTGATAGACCAGGGGAATATCCGGAATTCCATTGGCATCAATATCCTCAAAACTTCCGGCAAATGCCAGGAATGCCTCCCACTGTTTGAGCTCCTGAATCCCTGCAGTCACGGGATCAGTGTCAACGATGGCATCGCGCAGATCATTGATCGGATCACCGTTTTTATCCTTGGGTACAATTGTCAGGATACCCCAGGTAAAATCTCCGATCAGTTTCAAAAACGTGGTATTATAGATATTCCCTCCCACCTTGTACAAGGTGGGATTGCTCTTGGAGGTATCCAGCTTTTCATAGCCTTGCTTATCATCACCCAGGTATATATCCACTACCCGGTCAAAGATTACTCTGTTGGGATTATAACGGAATTTCAGACCGGACACCTGAAGAAAGTAATCGCTGCCTTTCATTGGATACACACTGGTTAGGATTTCCAGGGCCTTTTTGATCTCGTGGGGATACAGATATACACTTACCAGCGGGTAGCCCGGAGTTTCATCCATCATCCCGACTCCCAGGGGAACAACCCTGAAAAGATCACACACAGCAAGCATTCCGGTCTCGCCTTTAAGAATATTGTCTCGTATGACTCCGTTGGATTCGAAGGCCACGGCGGTTCTTTCTTTGGGATCTTCTGCAGGACCCTGCTGATATGAATCTATTGACCAGCGTATCGAATCAGCCACCAGATTGCCCAGATTGGAATCAGCCTCCTTCAGTGTAAGATCAAATCTGGTCTGGGCAATTATCTGATCAAAGGTAAAACCTTTGGAGTTAAGGATCGTGCGTGATATCAACTCTCTGGCCTCATCAACCATTGTCTGAATATGCCTGTCGCCGACAATTGAATCATTGATTTCGATCTGCTCATAGGCTTGAAAGTGAGATGTAGTATCCTCAATGGAAAGTTTCAGAACACCCACGTAGCGCCCGTAAGCTCCTGCCTGCACAATAATAGTATCTTCCACGATCATAGGCTCGCGCAGCAGTGTATGGGTATGAGCGCTGATGATGACATCGATGCCGTCTACATTCTTGGCGAGCCGCACATCCTCTCCTGCTTTCTTTTCGGAACTATCAAGCCCGCTGTGTGAAAGACAGATGACAA